>CANMGM010000174.1 GCA_947497195.1 Bacteroidota bacterium | reverse complement strand
CATTCTTCTTTTTTCAGAAAGCACAAACGAAGTTCCATGGCGAAATTATCTGCCCCGCAATTTATTTGAACGAATCAATAACAGCATGAAGCGTTTATTGGATGCGTAAATAATTCATCCATTTAAAAAACACTTAAACCCAGAATATGGATTCGTTGCGTGAGAACCGAAACTTAATCAGGCCAAAACCTCCTTCACTTTATCGGCCGCTTCCTGTAGCAGAATTGCCGATTTTACCTGAAGTCCTGAATTGTCGATGATTTGCTTTGCTTCAGCGGCATTGGTTCCTTGCAGACGCACAATAATCGGAACTTTAATTTCGCCGATAGAACGGTAGGCATCCACGATGCCTTGTGCCACGCGGTCGCAGCGTACAATTCCACCGAAGATATTCACAAGAATGGCTTTCACATTCGGATCTTTCAAAATGATGCGGAAAGCCTGTTCAACGCGCGCTGCATCGGCAGTACCGCCAACATCGAGGAAATTAGCAGGATCGCCACCCGCCAGTTTGATGATATCCATAGTGGCCATTGCCAAACCGGCACCATTCACCATGCAGCCAATGTTACCATCTAGTTTCACATAGTTCAGATTGTGTTCGGCTGCTTCAACTTCGGTAGGATCTTCTTCGAGCACATCGCGCATGGCGGCAATATCGGGGTGACGGAACAAGCCGTTTTCATCGAGATTTACCTTCGCATCAACGGCGATAATTTTGCTATCTGAGGTTTTAAGCACCGGATTGATTTCGAATTGCGATGCATCGATGGTAACATATGCCTTGTACAATGCCGATACGAATTTCACCATCTGCTTGTTGGCCTCACCGGTTAATCCGAGATTGAAGGCAATTTTGCGTGCTTGAAAGCCTTGAAGGCCCACCTTGGGATCTATTTCTTCGCGAAGGATTTTTTCGGGATGCGTATGCGCAACTTCCTCAATATCCATTCCGCCTTCGGTAGTGTACATAATGATGTTGCGTCCGGTTTGTCTATTCAACAACACGCTCATGTAAAATTCTGATACAGGCTCTGCACCCGGATAATACACATCCTGAGCGATGAGCACCTTGCGAACGAGTTTTCCTTCGGCACCGGTTTGCGGTGTAACGAGGTTCATTCCTATAATCTGTTCAGTAAGATTACGCACATCTTCGAGCGATTTGGCAAGCTTAATTCCGCCGCCTTTACCACGTCCGCCGGCATGCACCTGCGCTTTTACAACCCACCAGCCAGTACCGGTTTGTTCCTGAAGTTTCTTTGCGGCTTCAACGGCCTGTTCGGGCGTTTCGGCTAAAATTCCTTCCTGAATTCCTACTCCGAAGCGTTTTAAAATTTCTTTACCCTGGTATTCGTGGATGTTCATCGCTTAAAAATTTGAGCCCAAAAGTAACTGATTTCGGTTGCCGCGCAAACCCTTTCTGAAAATCTATTTTTAACAAGTTTTCCTAAATGAAAAATCCTGATAAAGACCGGCTAATGTAAATCGAATGCAATGCGGCCAACTTTATACGACGATTTTCCGCCCTGAAAAAATCCGCGGCTGTTTTTATATCCATAAACGATAGCCTGATTCTCACTTATTCGCACGGCATCTTTAAACGTTATTCTGAAATCGCGCTTCCGGTCGTAAACCATCAAAGCTGTTTTTTCATAGTTCCCTTCGGGTGTAACTTTAATAACTACAGGCAATGTACGTCGAATAAACTGTGGACCAATCTGTGTTTCAAAATTCCCCTCCTGAATGTTCTTAATATGATCGTTTGTAACGATGAATAAATTTCCGTTGTAAACCATCGAAAAAAACGAATTGTAAAAGCCATTATCGTTGGTAGAAACCTGCTGCTTCGGAACAACTGCCTGCCAGATTACTTCCCCAAGCGAATCAAGGTTAAGTATTAAAATATCGTTGTTGTTGTAATAATATGTTGTTGTAAACACTCCATTCGGGCCACGCGTTGTATAGGCTTCGACGTATTGTTCTTCAAACAGTACAAAACTGCCACCATCTGCTTTGGCATGAACAGCTTTCAATTCGATGTTCGCCCTCAGCTCTTGGTTTCTGCGGCGTTTCGACTCGCTGTTGTTTAACTGATAAACCAGGTCTTTCGAAAAATCTTCCTTGAGCTCAGCGCTGATAGATCCATTGCGGTAATCGAGCTTGTAGTAAAAGGTACCACGCAGGTTGCCAAGCCTACGGTCGTCGCTGTAGGTACCAACACAGTAGGCATTTTCGTGTTCATCAAAGCGCAGGTTCACATCGCGGATAAACATGGTTGAAAGCTTCATTTCTACATCCACAAATCCTTCCGCTTTTAAGTCGAACGACAACACTTTAAACTGATAAGCAGGCCCTCCTGCATCGCGTTCCTCGCGAGGAACATAAATTCGCACAAGCGTTACAAGGTGATAATCGGAAGTGAGGTAATAATCGTATACCATAAAATCGCGGTTTCGGTAGGGCATCTCAAACGATTTTGAGTGAATAGATTGTAAATTCTCATTCCAAACCTTAACGATACATCGATCCATTTCCTCGCCTTTAAGGCGTGGCTGGCGAAACAGGTATAGCGATGACGAATCCTGCGAAAGTCCAAAATGATGCATCGCCGAAGTACGTTTTTCTTCGAAGCGGTCGAGCTCAACAGGGGCCTGAAGTGGCGTGCCTTCGAGGTCAAATGTTTGGGCATAAAATGTTTTCAGCGGACGTTCGTATGTGTAGTAAACAAGAACAATTTTATCTTTTTGCAGAAAGGCTTTCTCGAATAGGAAAGCTTGAGATTTATCGCTTTCGCGCCGTTTCCGCACCTGATCCCAAGTAAAGGCTTTGACCTTCGCACCGGGTTTTGCTTTGTTTCCCAGCATCAATTCATAAAACGAACCGGGCAAAAGGTCATCCGAATCGTACATAACCAGATATGGAATGCGGTCTTCGACCATCACGGAATATAGTCTTCCGGAAGCTTTGCCAAGAATCTCACCACCCTGATCGGCAGATTTGATGTAATCGCTCCAGCGCAAATCAGCTTGAGCCATCGCAAGGATGCTACAAACCCAAAAGCAAACAGAACTATAGATAAATTTTCTCATGACTTAAATTAAGCAAAATAATTGCTAATTGAATTTTACCATATAAACATGCTCATAAGCAACCGACATTTATTGTTCGCCTCTCAAAATCCGAATTGATTTTTCATTTGATACGGTTACAGAAGGCGTCCCATTGAAGTCGCCCACCTTACCCTCCACACAGATTACCTGACCAAGCAATTCTTCATCGGGCAAATAAGAGAAATTAACGAGGTTGTTTTTGAAAATACTAACCGTAAAAATCTGGTTTGGAAACGCCTTATCGAGGTTGAGAAACACATTTCCTTTTGACGAGCGCTTTGTGCTAACGACAGTGCCGCATACAGATATGTTTTCATTTTTACCCGAATACAATTTAGCCTGAAGGGTATTGAATTCGTTGCGTCCGAGTTGTGTCGGATCCAGCGGTTTAACATCCTGCTGTTCCTTCAAGGTGAGCAATGGAGCGGGATCATTGTTATTCTCCAATCTGATTTCTAGCGAGTCGGGAAGCAAGGGAAAAAAGTCGATTCCTGTTAGCCGTTCAAGACTGTCGACAGACACGGCATACGAATCAAATGCAAAATCGCAACGTTTATTCGGCATTAAAAAAGCCGTCATATAGACTTGTTTTTCGTCGTACAAAATCTTGTAGAAATAAGCTGGAATGCTCGGTTTTGAAACTGCGCGCTCAATACGGGGAAGTCCGTCGCGTAGTAGTGGACCCGTTATCACAAACAGAGCCGATTGATTGCGTTCGACATATGAACGGAATCGATCCTCGAGTTTTGCCCACGAATCGCGATTAAATTCGGCTCGTTGAGGCGACATATTGGAATAGTAGAAACTTTCGGATAAGGCCTTCGACGACCATCTGAAATCTGCAGAAGGAGCGAGATGTCCTCTGTCGAATCCAAAGCCGTCATACTTTATGGATCCATTCTCGAGTGTATCGCGCATAAAATAATCACGGTCGGTACAGGTGCCTGATTCTACGAGTGGATCAAGGCGGAAATCGTTGCTTCTACCTGCATTACCTGTACGAACCTCGGGGGCAATAACATGCGCAACCCATTTGGCCTGCTCGTGCTTTTCGCTGTAAACCAAGCTGAAAAGTGAATGATGCACGATTGTTTCGTTCGGAGTCAATGCAGGCAATGCCACACTTCTTAAGCGATTGCTCCAAAAGGATAATTTCTGTTTCTCTATTTCTCCCTGCAGGTTTGTTAATTGATTGTTTAACTCTGTCTCCTGTTGCTGTAAGGCGTGTATGGAATCAGGATAATTTTGACCCTGAGAGCATAACTGAATCAGAAAGAATACGATACATGCTAAAAATTGTCTGGTGTTTAAGAAAGAGTGCATAACCGAAACTACAAAACAATACCATTCGGTGATATACATTCAAAAAAAACAGGAATAGAAGAATGAAAAGGAGGCATCTGCAATTTACCATTCGGGAAAATCGCAAATCGAATACTAAAAAGGCAAGGCATGAGCATACGAAAGGAAAAATTGTCAATTCCAAAATTGAAGCGGTATGTCAATCAGAAGTTTTATGACAATGCGTATTATCTGAACCTGAATAAGTCGATATCAGCTTAATTCTTGCAATTTCGCGGTCTTTATAAGCAGATTGTTCTTGAAACAGGGGAATTAATTTCAAGCATAAAAGCACTTTTGCACCCTCTTTTATTTAATACGAAAAGAAAAGTAACATCGGTTGTTAATAATATTGTGTTGACACGAATTGATTGATTTTGTAGGAATCCTATCCCCCCTACCCATACGGCGAAGCTACGAAACAGCCAAGCCTTAGTCGTATGTAAACGTTTATAAACGTTTAAAACGGATAAGTTTCAATGCATAAAGTGCATAACGTAATTATGCGCCTGTCTTGATTTATTCTGGATTAAAAGCCGGGTCTGAAGTCGCGGCAGATGCATGCGAGCGCTTTATGCCACCTTCTAACGATTGAAATTTTTGTATTACTCGTGCTGATAGCACCTACCGCTCGAACCGGTCGTTGTGCGTTTGCACCTTGTGCCGCTCTTGGTTCGACCTGAGCATTGCACACTTTTGCCGGCACTTTGCTTTGCAGGCTTTTTCTCGGCAACCTTTGTTTCGCGCCGCTCAGGTGTTGCATGCTTGGTATTGGCGGCATTCCATTCCCAACAAGGAATACATACACTCTTCTCGAGTTCGCACTCAACCAAATCGTTAAGTTGATTATAGAAATCGAGCCCGCTCACTTTTTCAAGGCTATCGATTGAAATTGTGTACGATTGCAATGGTTCGGAGCCGGCTCGATTGGGTAGAATAAATCCGAT
>CANMGM010000173.1 GCA_947497195.1 Bacteroidota bacterium | reverse complement strand
GGAGTAACAAAAGGCAGAGAGAGGCTTTGGGTTAATTTTTTCTCAACGACCAGAGCGTTTAGCCAAGCCGATAAATCGAAGCCTGCTGCGCATCCGCCACAGTATTCACCCGCATCGGCAATCGTAGCTTTGCGCCATTCCATAAGGGTTTCGACGCTAACTGTATCGACATCTGTTTGGAGCATCGCCAACGCATCGCTGTTTTCGTTGAATCGTTTGGTTTTATCGGCAAACATAGGATGCGCCACAGCACCTGAAGTGATTCCAATTTGCCGGTTATCAAAATATCCGTTGCTCAAAATCCATGATCTGCGCACATTATCGCGCATTTTATTCCGCTTCACACGGTAAAAATCTCTGTAAAAACTCCATTCTTTGTCGGCCGTAGAAGCATTTGCATACAACACTTTCCCTCGGGCACATGAATTTAAGTCGGCATTACTGAAGTTCGCATTGTTGCAATGAATGGTAGCATAAGTTGCTTCTTCTATACTTAGGTTGGCAAAGCCAGCGAGGGGCATGTAATTCGTTAACTCATTGCTCATGAGCGGCAATGCGGAAGGGTTTGAAATAAAAAATGGATCGGCCGCCGTACGGTTAAGCAGGTTTAAATCGCGCGCTTGGGCATACGTTGAAGTGAGCGTTAACAGCGTATCGAAATCATTAAAATTACTATTGTTGATGCACCACAGGTAATACGGGTATTCGGGATGATAAACCACCAGCGAGCGGGCAAATGCCGGATTCCAGTAACGGATAAAATCTTCGGTGTATTCTAGATATTGAGGTTTAACAAAGCGTTTGCCGTCACGCTCCAGAATGTCGAGTGCACGATGGGCCGGAAGTCCGTCGCTTTGGATTTCGATGTAGGCAGGTGTGCCATCTTGATTCTGATAATCAAATGCCGGATTGCGCCAGTTGGCATTCCGAATAGGAAGGGCATTGGCACTGTCGTTCATAATGGAAACCGGGAAGATTTTTGGCGCAATAATTCCGGTTGGATGCGCCACATCGCGGTATGTTGTGTCGTGGTATTCGGCATACTGTCCGCCCGGGCTCACATCGGCCAGCATTGCCGTTAGCGCTGTTTCGCAAGGTGATGGAAGTTTTACGGGACAAACCGGCATGCATGAGCCATCGTTTTCGGCAAGACGTGTTTGTGGAATGCTCATATTTCTAAAACTGCCATCGGGCTGAATAACCTGAAATGTGCGAGCGGGTGTTACAGGCACTTGGGCGCAGGTGTTGCATTCAGCCATGCACGGACTATTGCCCGGCCCTAGGCCTGCTGTTGGATAAAATGCTTCTAGGGGACGAACACAGAGGTTGTTTGCGCGGTAATCGGCCATATATTTATCGATGGCATGCGCACTCACCGTGAGGCGCTTGGTTATAAAATAATTGCCGGGCTGAACCCAAGCCACCGAGCCATTAAATGCTACAGGTGAAGAACTACAGGTGTTCAGCGGACTAATCGACCCAATTGTTTGCGTGCGGCCCCAAAGCGAATCTCCACAACTGTTTCGAACGATAATACTCAAATCGTACACGCAATCGTAGCAAAATGAAGCACCGTTGCAATGGGTGCCGGATAATGTTGGCGGTGTAAGGCTGTACGAAAAGTTCAACGATGTTGGTTGGTTTATTAAAATACTTTTCTGGCTTACAAGGCTCAGCGATGTTTCGTCGAGATGGTTGTCTTCTTCTATCAGGTGCAGCGTAATGTTGATGGAGTCGTTTTTAGGAACCGCGGCATAAGCCAATGGTGTTCCGCCCGAAAGCGCTGTCGCCACTACATTGCCCCTAATGTCTTTGTAGGTTAAATGCAATTGCCCGTTTTCGTCGGTAAGCATCTCTTTTTTATATCGCGAAGCCTCACCGGCATCGGTGCCAAACATGCGGTCGAGTTCATCCTGAGCCGGCGTGCCGTAGGCAATTCTCGTTTCGTGACCGCTCCCAATTTTTAAGTCGGGACCTGCCTTTGAAATGGCAAGCGGTCTGTTGGTCTTGTCGGGCGTATAAAGCATCTGAGCAAACGGATAGCCCTCAGCATCCGGAACAAAAGCGTTGAATCCGGTTTTATCGGGATTGTTCGGCGAATAGTACTGTGCAGCGCCCGAGGAATTGGAGAATGGTTCTGCCGAAACCGAGCAAGCATCGCGGTCGGTATCGAAATCGAGCCGACTGTATGGACGCTCGTCGCTATTACGGTTCAGGTTAGGTTGATACCCAATTTTAGGCTGATTGGATTTGTAGTAAAAAATGCTTTCAATTAGCGACAAATCGAAGCCACCCGCTTGTGGCAAATCGAATAAGGAAAAGTTATCGTTGAGTGGATTGTCCGAACTACCCGAAGGTCTTGTGCCTGTTGCAGCGCTTTCTGAACGAGGTTTTACCGGAGCAGGTAGCATCTGAATAGCCGGCCTGCCCTGGTGATCGTAAATGGTCTCCGACACGAGCAGATTCTGGTCGGTATGCGCAGTAGATACAGCCTGCCTTGCACGCAGTGTTCCGTCCATATACTGCACGGCATCTTTTCGCAAGTCCTCACCAGCAAAGGCAGCGGTATATTGCCAGTTCATTTTATCGCCCTCGTGCGGTTTAATAACCTCGAAAACATGCTTGCCATCAGATGGCAGCGACGGGCCGGCGTTTGGTAAATCCCAAAAGCCGTATGCCGGTTCATCGAAATTACTGCCCTGCATACCAACGGCCCGAACACGTGCAAGAATGTAACCGCTCTCAAAAACCTGTGGAATTTCGATTTCGTTCTTTTCGGTCGATATGCGCGTGCTGTTGAAACGAAAATTATACGGAATTGCCGAAGCCGGTTTACGTGTAGTTCCGGTTCCATAATTGTCGACAAACAGGTATTCGGCATCATAATGATGCGCCCAATCGAGTTTCTCCCACACAAATTTGAGGTAACCGCCATTATCAGACGATTTGAATTCAACGATTGCAGGAGCCGCCGCAATTTGGGCAGGAGTTGGCGTTATGTACTTCTCTGCCTGGTAGTAGAGATACAATCTAAACGTTGAATCGCCGGCAGCAAAAGAAGCCGGACTCGAGTTCTGTTTGCTTACCGAAACCTCGGCCCAGATTGCATCAGGAATCTTGAAATAATCTTTTGCCTTGTAGCTGTTATCGCTTGGCGAGTATTGGATGTTCAGCGGATATACTTTGGTACTTAGGCTTCCTGATACCGAAGTTTTATACTTCACAGCGCACTGAAGCGTGATGTTGAATGGCGTTAACGAAGGACGCTCGACATACGGATTTACGAACAGCGTTGCCGTTACACTGCGCCGAATCGACTTTAATGCGCTCGGGGCAGAGGAGTTTGCAGTTCCGTCTTCGTTTAGAAGTTCGCGATCAAAGATTTTACATACAATAGGCTCGGCAGAACTTGCTGTTCCCAGTTGCGCAGGAGCATATACCACCGATGCCGGTTCCTCGGTCTGCGCCACAGCGTAAAACCCTAAAAATAAAAGACAAAGCGAAAACAAATTTCTCATTACTCTCTGATTTTTGGTTTCGATGAACGTATTTCCTGAAGCGTTACTATTTTTTCGTCGGTTTCCTTTTTGGTTCTTACCAAATTGCCTTCGTTATCGTACTCGTAAAAGGTGGCAAAATTGTTCTCGTCGAGCATTGCCATCATGCGCAGGGTATACGGATCATAGACAAACGTTTTCATGCTGCTGTTGAAGGGCTGTACACGGATATCATCAAACCAGGTCTGACTGCCATTTGCGTTCAGTTGAATGCTCAGGCTTTGAACATTCGTTGGTACCTTAAATACTGCATTAACCTGTTTCCACCCATCAACACTTTTGCCCTCTGCTTTTGCCGAAACCAGCGTAACATCGGTACCGCTAAGCGTTCTTGCTTTAACAACAATGTCGGCCGCGTCGAGAAGCGCAACACTTCCTCCCAATGCACTGTTAATAAGCGGTTGGTTAAGTCCCAAACTACTGCCGATGTTCAGTATTGTACCGGAGTTTACCGAGCCGAGCGAACCTGTTCCGGGTAAAGTCGGTGTCAATGCTCCCGTTGAGGAGGAAACAGCACCGGGAACGCCCTTACTTAGCCAAGCACTCAGAAAAAACGTTGTCGTATCGGGCACAAATGGCTGAATTAGATGGCCCTGGTTGGCATTGAACCTTCCGCCACTAATTGCTGAAGCCGATGGCTCCTCCACAGCTTTGTATTTTCTATTCAGCGTTACGCTCGAACTTGTACGCAGGCACGATACGCCCGAATGACTCACATCGCTCACAATTTTTGCGCTGGTGGTATCGAAACGGAAATGCGGTTGCAGCGTACAATCGTTCCATGGATTGTCGGCTATGTTCTTGTATTGATAATCCTCGAACCCATCGAAGGCAACCGAGGTATAACGCGCATTGCTTGCCGCGAGTACCGGAAGAGAAAACCCATACCCAAACACTTCGCTGCTGTGAATGCCAAGACTATTTCGGCTTTCGATATTGCGCCCAAACGGATCGTACACGGTTGCCGATGCAGCCATTTGCCAATTGGCCCTGTCGGGATGAGCACTTTCTTTAGCCCGCATCGGGAAATTGGTGAAAAACGATTTAAACCCGTTGATGGTTCCCCCTTGGGCAGGTGTAGAAATAGTACGCTCAGCGCGGAAGGTGTAATCCGATTTTTTACGCCAGCAACCCAAAATATCGGCCACATAAGGATTAACCGTACCGCTGCCAGATGCCGTGCAAGTCAATTCTCCTTCGCCAACATAGCGTTCGCTGCAAAGAATTAAGGGAAAACAATCGAAATGAACGCGAACGCGGGCTGTTTTTGTTTGGTAGGTAATTGCGGTCTGATTCCCAACTATGGCTTCACGGTGAGTAATTGTTCCAAGTGCGCTGTAGGCATTATCGCAGGCGGCCCGGTCTGAATCGTCAGTAAGCGATAAATCAATCTTTAGGTCGGTGATGTTATCGGGGAAAAGAGTTGTTCCGTCGGCCATTTCCACGCTGAATCCGCAGGTCGAACTATCGCTGTTAAGCAGCTCGCCGCGAAATTCGGTTGCGCCTTCAAAACCATTATAGGTTTGTGGCATTTTCCGCGTCATGTAGTTTACAAAACTCCCGAATGTTGCATAAGCACCTCCTGTTAATGATACACCCGTTTTTGTAAAATCGCCGCTCGACATCAGCAATTTCAGGAAATCAGCTAAGGCGGCGGAAGTTTTAACGCCCGATTTGTTTGCTGTTTCACGACAAACGCATTGGTATTGAGGCAACGTGGTTTGAAAGGCGGCATAGGTTTGCCACACATCGCTGTATTCGACCGCTGTGGCTCCGATGATTCCTTCGGTCGGAATTTCGAGTCGTTTCGATGAACCGGAGCTCACCACGGGATTTGTTAAGGAATAAATCGAACCTGT
>CANMGM010000172.1 GCA_947497195.1 Bacteroidota bacterium | reverse complement strand
CGAAGAAGAGAAGTCGAAATTCTGGACAACGACACCAGAAACGCTTGCGGGAATGTACTTCTACACCGTAGCCTATAAATCGAGTTGCGGAACCATTGTAGACGAAAACCACCAGGGCACCATTCTCGTGGTGAATTGATCGCTTTGGATTTGAATCTAGATGTTCTGATACTACCGCTACTTAAAAAGCTTCGTTGATATTTTCAACGCAGATTTGACAGATTTTCTCTCGACCCAACTTTTCGACCTGAGTAGTTTTAACGTAAATAGTCAACTGCATTTTTATGTCGTTGACAGTCTTGAGTCCGGCTCCGGTTCTTTTACCGCCTCTTTATTTTATATTCTTTATTAAAGTTGTTGTATTCCATCCCCTTTTTGTAAAATTCGGGAGCAATTTCAGCAACGTCATTTAATTCAAAATGAAATTCAGCTTGAAATTCTCCTATTTCATTTTCAAATACTTCACTATAATCGTAAGGAATACCTTTGAGTGCAAGCTTATTCCATTTTAGGTCAGATGAGTCACAAAATATGCTTGCCGTACCGTCTCCTGGATAATAACCAGTATGACTAAAATTATTTAAAATCCAATCTGCTGTAATTTCTAAATTTTTCATTGTTTTTAATTTTAGTCTGAGCTTCATTGTTTTTGAAGCTCTAATAAATTCAAAATTTATTAGAATAAACAATAGATTTAATCCTTTATTATTCATTAAAAGTGAATCGCTGGTTGGAAAGCTCTGGAAAACTACATAAGGCAAATTCATTCTTGTTGTGCTTGCCCTTTTATTGTTTTTAATGCTGTCCTAAATCGCGAATGTAAGGGCAATACAGTAAGAGCAAATAATTTTAGTACACAAGTGCCCGACTTCGAAGCGAGATTTTGATTGGTATCGTTGCGCCGCTAAAAACTCCATTCTACAAATTTATTGGGTCAGAAAAAATTTTAAGATGTTTAAAGTGAGTCAAATAAAAATTCAAATGGGTTTGTAATGTTCATGCAGAATGATGTAGTTTCGCTTTTACCGAAAATTATACAATGCAACTAAACACTTAAAACCTAACATATGGGAAAATTCAGTAATCGTGCACAAGTTGTTTATGCCGCTACCTGTTGGGTCTTTGGTGGTGATTATGTTTTGTCAGGTCAGGAAAAAATAAAAATGAAAGAGTGGATTAATCGCTCCAAAACACCCTGGTCTTTGGATGATGAGGATGAGCGTTGGGTCATCAGTTTATGGACAGGAAATGACATGCATTTGGATGATATCGTTGATGCTGTAGATAATGAGTACGAATTTTCTTTACAGGACAAATATATCCTATTTGAGTGCGTATGTGGTTCAATGCATGCATTACGTCAAGGCAGCCGTAGTAAGGATGGCTGGAACAGAGCCAACGATTTGCGTGAAGCACTGGGAATAGACAATGATGATTACAACCGATGGGCAAAAAGCTAATGGATATAGTTGCATAAAACCTTTATCTTAACACTAACTTTACTTCTAACGTTCATCACGGGGGTGCTTTGGGCTGCAGACTTACTAAACTCATTTTGAAGGCCTTCTTATAAACACAAGCCTTGAAATCACCTATTACGGACCGATTTCAAAAACGTATATATCAAATATTCAAAGATTTAGAAGATAAACGTTTATAAACGTTTATATACGACTCGTGTGGCGTTTGAGTCGTAACTTTGCCGTATGGGGAGGAGGAGTGGCGGACCCCAAAACCAAATTCCACATACAGCTGACTATCATTTATTTAAGTGGATCACCATCGAATTGAATTCAGCCTACTTCAAACACTTGAAATAATCGAACGGCTCTAAACAATCTAAACATTGAAACAAAGCCTTACACGCGGTTGATCCAAAAGGCGAGATCATTTTCGTGTTGTTGCTTTTGCATTGCGGACAAACCACCAAACGTTCGGCTCCTCCTAGCACCGCTTTATCCGCTTCGGCTTGAAGCGGAGGTGCAATACCGTAGTCCAAAAGCGCAGCTCGTGCCTGCTCGGTGAGCCAGTCGGTTGTCCAGGGGGGCGATAAAACGAGCTTTACCTCAGATTTATATCCAGATTCAGTCAGTGCTTTACGCACATCTTCGCCAATTACATCCATCGCCGGACAACCGCTATACGTTGGCGTAATTTCTATATGTGCAATTCCATCCTCAAGCGTCGCCTTGCGAACTACTCCCATCTGCACAATCGACAAGACCGGAATCTCCGGATCCGACACCGCGTCTAATATCGTATACAGCGCATCGTCAATCTCCTGTCCTTGCGGCAAGCGAATTACCATGTCATATTGGGGTAGGTGCGCTGCATATACTGCATTTCGGTTAGGATAAAGCCCATGTATTCCGAATGCACACCATCCTTTCCTCCCTTTTGGAAATAATGAACTTCCGGAATCGTAAGTGTAGCTTTTTGAATATCGGCATGAATCTGTGCGAAATATTCTTTTTTAAGCAGACTCAAATCAACTCCAGCTCCAGCAGCCGCTACAGCATTATCGTGATCATCCATCCCAAATAAGGCATCAGCATGAATGTACAGATTGTTCAAGGCTTCCTGAACGCGACGATGACTTTCTTCTGTACCATCGCCGAGGCGCATAAGCCAGTCGGAAGAAAATCGACGGTGGTAACGAACTTCCTTCACCGCCTTCTGGGCAATTGCCGAAAGTGTTTCATCGCTGCTATTTACAAGCGATTCGACCAAAAGCAGGTGATATGCATCAAACAAAAACTGGCGGACAATTACCCATGCAAAATCGGTATTGGGCTGCTGGCAGAGAATTGCTGTGCGGTATTCCCTTTCCAAACGCAAAAAAGCAAGTGTATCCTCTGTAGCTTCATTCCCGAGAACCGATGCAGCATATTGATAATAGCTGCGCACCTGCCCAAACAAATCGAGACTAATATTGGTCAAGGCTATATCGGTTTCGAGGTTGGGACCATGTCCGCAAAGTTCACCGAGCCGCTGGCCTAAAATCAGATTGCTATCGGCTATGCCTAAAATGTAATGAACCAGTTTATTCTGCATAGGTTCTTATTGATTGATAATGTCAATTGCAACATCTAAAATCTCGTCTCGACTCAAATCATTCCAATTGAACGAGGCAAGTGTATCGGGCGGAACACCGCTTTCGGCGAAATTCTGCTTACCCAGATCGAGCAAGCGTGTAATGCTAAAACGATAGGTCCAGCCGTTTGGCAATTGTCCGCCATTGGGCAAACCTCCTCCCCCACCGGTTGTATCGCCAACAAGCGTGATGTTATCCATGGCCTTGGTCGAAAGCGAAAAAAATGTAGTCGCGCTGTACGATCCGCGATCTACCAAAACCATCACCGGTTTAGTGTAGCGAAGGCCATCATAGGGATTGTAATAAAATCCAGTTTCTGCCGAAAAATCTGCATGCCCTGGTCCATTGCGTGTTTGAGAATAAGCCGCCAGCGTGCGTGTTTCGACAAAACGCTCGAGGATTAACGGAATGTTAAACACGTTTCCTCCTCCATTCTCACGTAAATCGAGAATCAGACCTTTGGTGTTCGCGTAACGGGTTAGGATAAAGTCGAGGTCCTCGTTGGTAACCGGCGACATGAAACTTCCATAGCGCAAATACGCTATCGAATCGCCAATAAAATTGTGCGAAAATGCCCCGGTATACATATATTGTTTGTTGGGCATATAATTTTCAAGTACAGTTCGCTCATAATAGTTGGGCTCGCTTTTAAGCGCAACATTGTAAACCGAAACATTAAATGGCGAAACCAGATTGGTGTGGTCGTCGCGCAATTCATTCATCATTGAACCCAGAATCCTGAATAATTCTTCATCGCTCATGTCGGCACGAATTGAATCGCTATACCGCTGTTTAACCGCATCCCAGTCGATTCCCTTGATGTCGAAATAGCTATATTTCTTATCAACTTCATTCCACAAGTATTCGAAATTGGTTAATGGATCAGCACTTGCCTGATCATCCTCAAAAAATATTTTTTCGCACGATGCAAAGGCTAACAATGCAAAAGGAAGTATGGTATAAAAAAACTTTTTCATAATCAATTGCGGTTAAAAAGAAGTGATAACTGAATGCGGTGCATAGCCATCTGGAACGGCTCGAATCGTCCGGGAGCATGCAAAATATCCCAGCAATAAGACCATTTTACGGCATTTCCACTTTGTTTATATCGTGTGAAACCGAGTTCGGTGCCAAAGCGATAGCCATTGAGTTTCCAATCAAAGCCCGATAATACAAGTTCTAGCGGATTGGTTTTGCTGCCATCGAGTTCGGGAAGTTCTTTGTAAGCATAACCCGGACGGTAATTCCAGTTCAACAATCCGGCATTGAATTGAAAGGAGAAATGCTGCTTACGCGGATGACGTGTGTAGTAGAGGTATTTGAGGATGTAACGACGCCCGGATTTCTCGTGACTTGCATCGAACTGCACCTCGCCGGATGCCATGATGTTGCCAAAAAACTCCACTCCAGCCGCATTGTTTCCCAAGGACAGATTCGAGCGGAAGTTAAATGTATTGAGCCACATACCACCTGCAGCAAAACTAAATTTGCCACGCGTTAATTTGGGAAGTTTGTGCATGTAAGCATATGAAAAGGAAGAACTCGAAAATATACCGCCGGATTTTGTTTCATACGTTTGATCTTCGGCTAATTGAACGGATGTAGGCGCAAAATTCGTGAGTAAGGTCCACGCGCGTTTACTGTTTAATTTGTATTTGCTCCATGCCATCTGAACAGAGAGCAAAGGCCCGCGGTAAAACAAGGGAGATGTTGCAAAATCGCGAAAAACCACATTTCCGGATCCATAGGAACTCACGAAATAGCGAGTTGGCTTGAATTCAATTTTATCGATATCGGGTAAATTGGGTGTGGTTTTCTCCTGCGCTATTCCGGATTGATGAAGGCAAAAGCATAAGGAAATACCAATGATAATTCGTTTCATGAAAAGGCGAAGATGGTTGTTTGTGCGAAGTGGATTACATGTGTTTAATTTCGTCGGGCAAATCGTAAAAGGTAGGATGCCTGTATACTTTATCGACTGCAGGCTCAAACAATTCACCATTTTGCTCTGGGTTCGATGCCGTTATAGCGGCCGATGGAACAACCCAGATACTAACGCCTTCGTTTCGACGTGTGTAAACATCGCGTGCATTTTCAATTGCCATGGCAGCATCGGCTGCATGCAAACTCCCGCAATGCCGGTGTTCGAGTCCGTTTTTACTGCGAATAAATACTTCCCAAAGTGGCCAGTCGTTCATAACGTAAATTTTTAATTAAACTGCTTTTTTGTACTGATTATCATTTTGCTTCGCTGCATACGCCGATGCAGCATCCCTCACCCACTGCCCTTCTTCGTGTGCTTTGCGACGTGCATCAAGGCGCTGCTTGTTGCAAGGACCATGGCCGT
>CANMGM010000171.1 GCA_947497195.1 Bacteroidota bacterium | reverse complement strand
CAGTGGAACGTAATGCCGCGTATTGCATTCCAGTTCCCTATTTCGGATGTAGCTCAGTTCTTTGCACACTACGATGTGCTTACTCAACGTCCTACCGATGGAATCCGTTTCGATCCTTTGGAGTATTTCTTCATCGCAAATAATATCGGGAATACCGTTAATAACCCCGATTTGAAGCCTCAAAGAACGATCGACTACGAAGTTGGTTTCAAGCAGGCACTTAACACAAGTTCAGCTTTAACAATCAGTGCATTCTACCGCGAGTTGCGTAATTTGATTCAGGTAATTCCTGTGAACTATGCGTATCCGGTGAATTACACTACCTATGGTAATATCGACTTTGGAACA
Organism: Bacteroidota bacterium; assembly: GCA_947497195.1. GTDB lineage: Bacteria > Bacteroidota > Bacteroidia > M30B66 > M30B66 > CAMCXT01. The sequence continues at coordinate 5,096 of CANMGM010000171.1, read as the reverse complement.
GTAAAAGGAATGTCGCTTGCTTATGACTTGCGCCGTACCGGTAACGTGCGTTTAACTGCCAATTACACCCTTCAGTTTGCTGATGGTACCGGTTCTAGTTCTTCTGCAGGTATCAACCTAATCCAGTCGGGTCAGCCTAATCTCCGCACAACTATTCCACTTTCTTTTGATGTGCGTCATCAGTTCCAGGCTACGTTTGATTTCCGTTATGGCGAAGGGAAAGAATACAATGGACCACGCATGTTTGGTAAAAACTTCCTCGAAAATGCCGGTATCAATATCGTAGCATTAGCAAATTCAGGTACTCCGTATAGCCGCTCTTCAGCATACACGCAGGACGGAGCTTTTGGTATTGCAAATCGTCCGCAGTTGAAAGGTTCACTGAATGGTTCACGCTTGCCTTTCCAGTATCGTTTAAATGTTCGTATCGACAAAACCTTCGCTGTTAAAGTGGGTAAAAAAGATGATGAAAATGCACGTGTACTTGACGTGCAAGTATATTGCTTGATTCAAAATCTACTCGATGCCCGCAACGTGGTGGGTGTTTACCGTGCAACGGGGAATGCCGATGATGATGGCTTCTTGACTGCAGCAACTTCTCAGGCTACGATTGCCGGACAGGTTGATCCGATTTCATTTGCGGATTTGTATACTGCAAAAATTAACAACCCTAGTAATTATGCCCGTCCACGAATTATTCGTATCGGAGCTCTCGTAAATTTCTGATTTGGTTCTCAATAACAATAAAAAGAAGAATTCATGAAACGTAATCTAAGTTTATCTGTCTTAATCGGTTTGATTAGCCTTCAGCTGATTTCCAGAGAAAATATAGGTGTTAATGGTGGTAGAATCGGGCAAACGGCGTCGCCTAAGTCTGGGGCTGCGGCATGTTCTCCGGGTGCCGGACGTACAGATCTGGATTTGAACAATGTACGCGCCTTGATTTTTACATCAGGTGACATGTGGTGGGATTTGAACAATTCTGCGAAGTATGAGATTCCGAAAGGATCCAATAAGCATTCGGCATTTGCCTCTGCTTTGTGGATTGGTGGTGTTGACAATGGTGGTAACCTGAAAGTTGCGGCTATGACGTATCGCCAAACAGGTAATGACTTTTGGCCTGGTCCGCTTAAATTGGATGATGCCTCTATTACATCAGATGTGTGTCTTGCTTATGATAAGCATTGGAAAATTACCAAGAAAGAGGTTGAAGACTATGTGTTTGGTGTGGCGCCCTCTCCAAGTGAGGCAATTGAGACCTGGCCCGGAAACGGGGATGCATCCAATGGATACCCTTTCCAATTGGCACCATTTACAGACTTAAATGGGGATGGAGAGTATGATCCTTTCTACCGCGATTCAGCCGGAGTTCCCGAACACCCTAAATATGATATTACTGGCGACCTTGGTTGTAATGCAGGTTTATTTGGAGACCAAACTGTTTGGTGGGTATTCAACGACAAAGGAAATATCCACTCTGAAACAGGAGGCTTCCCGATTGGTCTTGAAATTCGTGCTCAAGCATTTTCTTTCGCAACAAACAATGCCTTGAATAACATGACCTTTTACAAATATGAAATCATTAACCGTTCAACATTTACGGTTGAAGATTGCTACTTTGGTCAGTGGGTCGACTCGGATCTTGGGAATTACCTCGATGACTATGTTGGTTGCGATGTTGGACGCGGTTTAGGCTATACCTACAATGGTGATGCCGATGATGAGACTGCGGTTGGTTATGGTATCAATCCTCCTGCATTTGGTTTGGATTTCTTCGAAGGACCATTTATGGATGCAGACTCATTGGATGGCAATGGAGATCCTATTACCCAGCCTTTGGCCTTCAATGGTCTGGGATTCGGTGATGGCATAATCGACAATGAACGTATTGGTATGTCTAAATTCGTTTACTACAACAACGACTTTAGTATTACAGGTAATCCAGAAGATGCTCAAGACATTTACAATTATTTGCGCGGACGCTGGAAAGATGGTACGCAGATGGTTTATGGTGGAAATGGATACGGAACTGGAACACTTACTAATTTTATGTTCCCTGGCGATACCGATCCGCTTGGTGTTGGCCAAATGATTCTGAATGAGCAAACAGGTGCATATTCTCCGGCCTTACCTCAGGAATCATGGGATGAAACATCTGAGGGAAATACGCCCGCCGATCGTCGTTTTGTACAATCTGCTGGTCCCTTTACGCTTGCTCCCGGTGCTGTTAATACTATCACGGTGGGCGCAGTTTGGGCACGTGCTTCTGCAGGCGGTCCTACCGCATCAGTTGATCTGTTGCGCTTTGTAGATGACGATGCACAGGCTTTGTTCGACAACTGTTTCTCCATTATCAACGGACCTGATGCCCCTCTCGCTGAAGTTGTTGAATTGGACAAGTCTTTTGTATTGAATTTCCCAAATACGAATACCGAATTTATTCGTGGTTACCGCGACACAACTGCGATTCCAGGCTTCGGTGAAGTAGCTTATGCATTTCAGGGGTATCAGATTTATCAGTTAAAAGACTTAACCGTTACTGTTAATGATTTGAAAGATGTTAGCCGTGCACGTTTGGTTGCTCAGTGTGACATTCAGGACAGCATTGATCAGGTTGTAAATCGCTATTATGATGTGAGTATCGAAGAAAATATACCTTCGGTAGAGGTTATTGGTGCAAATGATGGTATTCGTAATTCATTTTATTTCGAAACGGATGCATTTGCAACCGGCGATAATCGTCTGATTAATCACAAAACGTATTATTTCCTTGTACTTTCCTATTCTGTAGCTGAAAATGTAGATAATACATTCAATACGCCTTATCTCGCAGGTCGCAGAACACAGGGTCTTTCAAATATTCAGGTGTATTCGGTAATCCCTCACAATAGCGCCCCATTGTTTGGTGGAACATCAGTTCAAGCGCAATACGGCGATCGTCCGGCTATGACTAGAATTGAAGGAAATGGCAATGGTGGAAATGTGCTTGATTTAAGTCAGACATCAATCGATGAAATTCTTGCAACCAGCTTCTCTGCCAACCCACTTTATGTTAAGAACGGTTCACCAGTTGATGTTCGCGTTGTTGACCCACTGAATATTCCGGATGGTGATTTTGAGTTCAAACTATTTGGCATCGAGGATACTTCTCATTGGTCATTGTCTTATAATGGTGAAACTTATGTTTCCCAATCAACTTTAGGATCTCCTGTTGAAGAGATTATTTCAAAGTGGGGATTTGCCTTAAACATTGCAGAAACATTTAATCCTGGCGATCCAGCTTCTAAAAACAATGGCTTTATTGAGGCGTCGATAGAATTTCAGGATAATACCAAACGTTGGTTAGATTTCCTGAATGATGAAGATGGATGCGAAAATGCTGCAAACTGGATTCGTTCTGGAATCGCAGAAGCCACAGATGATGATCCATTATGCGGAGATTTGCCCAACGATGATGCTCAGGTGTATGAAAAGGTGTTGAGCGGAAGTTGGGCACCTTGGGCGCTAGTGAATCGTAATATTGATGGACCAGCTTTTTCTTCAAGCACTGTTGCAACGCAAAACTTGCCAAGTTTAAAACGTACCCCGAGTATTGACATCGTGTTTACGCCAGATCAATCGAAATGGTCGCGTTGTCCGGTTTTGGAGACCAATGAAAATACCGCTAGTTCTGAAGGGGGCATTAAGAAACTGGGTGTTCGCTCAGGCCTTTCGCTCGATAAGAATGGAAATCCGGATGGAAGTGGTTTTGGAATGAGTTGGTTCCCCGGTTATGCCATCAATGTTGAAACCGGCGAACGCCTCAACATTGCGTTCGGCGAATCATCTCGTCTGTCAGAAGACAACGGACGAGACATGAAATTCAATCCATCTTCGCGTAGTATCTATTTCAACAATGGTTTGGTTCAAAATGCATTGGGAGGCAAGCATTATATCTATGTGTTTGGTCATAGTGGATCAGATGTGAACGATATGCCGCGCTACGACGAAGGCCGTTTCCTCTATGAGAAGCTAAGTCAACAACCAACTCCTGCATACAATTCGGTATTTTCTGATTGTATTTGGGTAGGATTACCTTTAAGTGTTCCTGCACAGCCTTGGTTATCGAACGAAGTAAAAATTCGTTTGCGGGTTACCAAGCCTTACGCAGAAAATCTTTCTGCGTCTGATGTTGCAGCGAATCCGGTTAATAACAACAATCCGTTCTACAGATTTAATACTGCAGACCTTGCAGCTCGTCGCGGCGATGTTGCCGTGGTTGATTCATTGCTAGATTTGATCAATGTAGTACCGAACCCATATTACGCATATTCTTCATATGAAACCGGTCAGCTCGACAACCGTGTGAAGATTACCAACCTGCCTAAAGATTGTAAGATTAACATTTACACTTCGAATGGTGTCTTGGTAAGAACATACGACAAGGGCGATGAGAAAACCTCACTCGACTGGGATATGAAGAATCAGGCAGGCATCCCAATTTCAAGTGGAATTTACATCATTCATGTTGTTGTTCCTGGCGTTGGAGAAAAGGTGGTGAAATGGTTTGGTGTGCTTCGTCCAATCGACCTCGATAGTTTCTAATTGTCCAATACTCAGCTAAAGGAAATCATGAAAAACGTAAATAAATCAATTCTTTTAATTGCTGCCGTTGCACTTTTTTCCGGTCAGCTACTATTTGCCGGAAACGAGGATCGTATTGGTCAGGCCGGTGCCGGCGAATTGTTGATTAATCCATTTGCCCGTAGCGGTGGTTTTGGAAACTCAAATTCTGCCTTTGTTCGCGGACTTGAAGCGCAGTTCCTGAATGTTGCAGGCACGGCATTTACCAAAAAAACCGAAATAGTGTTTGCTTACACAAATTGGTTGGGTGGAACTGGTATTAACATTAATGCTTTTGGTTTAACGCAAGCCGTTGGAAAAGAGAAAACAGGAACAATTGGCATTAGTGTTATGTCGATGAATTTTGGTGATATCGATGTCACCACCGAGAGCAATCCCGAGGGTAATATTGGAACGTTTTCACCGAATTTTACCAACATCGGCTTTTCATACGCGAAAGAATTTTCGAATTCGATTTACGGAGGATTGGCCAT
>CANMGM010000170.1 GCA_947497195.1 Bacteroidota bacterium | reverse complement strand
TAATGTTCGAACAATTCCATCGCCCGGTATACAAGTAGTGCCGTAAAAAGCATCCGCTTTAGATGCCAAGGCAGAATCCGGCGGAACTTCCTGTCCTTGTGTTGTGGTATTGATAACGACAACATGAGTCGAATAAGCCGCTATAGATCCGCTTAGACTTAAAATTCCATCACTGCCTGCCTGGTCAGCATCCGTCGATCCATTGTCCCAACGAATAATTCGGTATTGCGATAGGTCGATCGTATTCGGTGTTGGATTGTAAAGTTCCAATGCTTTGTTGAAGAAATCGCCTTCAACATATTCCGAAATAAACACTTCGTTGCATTGTGCCTGAACAATTTGTGATGCCCCTGCGAGAAGCAAAGTAAACAGTAGAGTATTCTTCATGATGCGTAGATAAATCAGGGCAAAATTATAAGTTTACCGCGATAAATTGCCTTATGTCGTAGAATTAAACTTCATTTAACAAACAGACCTGCAGAAAATTTGCATTCAAAGCCCGCTTCGATTTATATCTTTGCGCCCTGTTTATTTGCTATACCAATGAAAGGACCTATCTCACAGTTCATCGAAAAACATTACCTCCATTTCAATGCTGCGGCGCTTGTTGACGCTGCAAAAGGATATGAAGCACATCTAACTGCCGGAGGAAAAATGATGATTACCCTTGCGGGAGCAATGAGCACCGCCGAGTTAGGCAAATCGCTTGCCGAGATGATTCGTCAGGGCAAGGTCGATATTATTTCGTGCACAGGCGCGAACCTCGAAGAAGATATCATGAACCTCGTGGCGCACAGCCATTACAAGCGCGTTCCGAATTACCGCGATTTAAGTCCGCAGGACGAATGGGATTTGCTCGAAGATGGGTATAACCGTGTTACGGATACCTGTATACCGGAGGAAGAGGCTTTTCGCCGCATTCAGAAACATATATATAAGCAATGGAAACAAGCAGAAGATTCGGGCGAACGTTTTTTCCCGCACGAATACATGTATAAAATGTTGCTTTCGGGCGAGATGCAACAATATTATGAGATTGATCCGAAAGATTCGTGGATGATTGCTGCAGCCGAGCATAATATCCCAATCGTTGTTCCCGGCTGGGAAGACTCTACCATGGGGAATATATTCGCTTCGTATTGTATTAAAAACGAACTCAAAGCTTCAACCATGAAATCGGGCATCGAATACATGGTTTGGTTGAGCGATTGGTATCGTAATAATTCGGGCGGACATGGTGTTGGGTTTTTCCAGATTGGCGGCGGTATTGCCGGCGATTTCCCAATTTGTGTTGTGCCCATGATGTACCAGGATTTGGAATGGCATGATGTGCCTTTCTGGGCGTATTTCTGCCAAATTTCGGATTCTACTACAAGCTATGGTTCATATTCGGGAGCCGTTCCGAACGAGAAAATTACCTGGGGCAAACTCGACAAGCACACACCGAAATTTATTGTGGAGTCTGATGCAACTATTGTTGCGCCTTTGATCTTTGCCTGGATTTTAGGCTGGTAATGAACAAGCTTTATTGAGACTTGTTTCGTTTAGATGATGATACGCGCAGAGGAACCCACAAAACAAGATCAACCAAGCATTAAAAAGTCGCTTATTACAGTTTTTGGCCCTTGCAGTGCCGAATCGCGTGAGCAGGTTTTAGAAGTAGCGACGCAAATAGCGCAGTATTTCCCCGAAACAATTTTACGGGCAGGCATCTGGAAACCACGCACGCGACCCGGTTCGTTTGAAGGAGCCGGAAGTGAAGCACTGGATTGGATGCTCGAAGCACGAGAGCAGACCGGCTTGCGCATTTGCACCGAGGTTGCAACACCTGCGCATGTTGAAGCCGTGCTCCAAAAAGGCTTCGACATGGTGTGGATTGGTGCACGCACCACTGTAAATCCATTTCTTGTTCAGGAGCTGGCCGAAGCGCTTCGGGGAAGTAACATTCCCGTGATGGTAAAGAATCCGATTAATCCCGATTTGGGTTTGTGGATTGGTGCCATTGAACGTTTTCAGGCTGCTGGCATCCAGAAGATTTCGGCTATTCACCGCGGATTTCAATCGTTCGAAACAGAAGCCTATCGTTATTCGCCCCGTTGGGATCTGGTAATTGATTTCAAATCGCGCATGCCTTCAATTCCTGTTTTGTGCGATGCAAGTCATATAAGTGGCGACCGGAATTTACTTGCGGAGGTTGCCCAGAAAGCGCTGGATCTTGATTATCATGGCTTAATGATCGAAACGCATCCGAATCCTGATGAGGCATTGAGTGATGCGAAGCAGCAGATTTCGCCAGCGGCACTTGAAGCGATGGTTCGGAACTTGGTGCTTCGTACGGCCGGCACCGACGATGCTGCGTTTGGTCGCGCACTAGCCGAACTGCGATACCGCGTTGATGCGGCCGACGATTTAATTTTACAAGGCTTGATTACACGGCAGCGTCTAATTGAACAAATAGGGTCGTATAAGAAAGAGCACGACGTGATGATTTTGCAATTGCAGCGCTGGGAAGAAATATTAAAAAGGCAGATGGAGAACGGAGCTGACGGAGGACTCGATACAATCTTTGTTAAACGTTTGTATGAATTGATTCACGAAGAGTCGATACGCATTCAAACCGGGTTATTCAATTCGTAGTGTGAAGAACTTGATTTACGAGAGGATGTAAATCGGAACGCTTTTCCTAAATTGGCTCGATTAATTCTACCTAAATATGGCATCAAACCAATCTGTATGGCGTAAAAAGCCTATTGCTGCTTACGAAGCTGATTTGCAAAAAAGTGAATTAAAACGCGTACTCACCCGCTGGGGCTTAGTTTCTTTAGGAATCGGAGCAATTATTGGCGGTGGTATATTCACATTAACTGGTATTGCGGCACACGATCATGCCGGACCAGCTCTTGCGCTTTCGTTTATTATTGCCGGTGTTGGATGTTTGTTTGCTTCTTTATGCTATGCCGAGTTTGCTTCTGTTCTTCCGGTAGAGGGATCTGCATATGCCTATGCGTATGGAACAGTTGGTGAATTATTCGCTTGGTTCATCGGATGGAATTTAATTCTGGAGTATATGATGGGCGCCACGACTGTAGCGGTTGCCTGGAGCGGATACTTCAATAAGTTGTTGCATCTTTTCGGCTTGCATATTCCCGATTACTTGACAAACGATCCGGTTACACACGGCGGACCTGCATTTAATCTGTTGGCGTTCTTTATTACATGGGTAATTACCGCGATCTTAATTAAAGGGATTAAGGAAGCTGCAAGTACCAACAATGTTATTGTAGTATTGAAGGTGGCAGTGGTACTTTTTGTGATCATAGCAGGAGCCTTTTTCGTTGATACTGCCAACTGGACACCATTTATTCCAAATGAAGTTCCTGCATTGGATGAAGCAGGTAATCCAACCGGGGCAATGAATTTTGGTGTCGGAGGAGTTTTAACAGCCGCCACGATTGTGTTTTTTGCCTACATTGGATTTGATGCAGTTTCGACACAGGCCGGAGAAGCAATTAATCCAAAGAAGGATGTTCCATTTGCTATAATCGCTTCTCTTATTATTTGTACCATACTTTATATAGCTGTTTCGTTGGTGTTAACTGGTATGGTTCCATATACAGAATTGGATTTGAAAGCCCCCGTAGCTTCTGCGTTCGATGGTGCTGGAATTACCTGGGCTGTTTATCTCATAACCATTGCGGCAACAGCTGGATTAATGTCGGTTATGCTGGTGATGATGTTGGGACAGACGCGCATTTTCCTCGGCATGTCGAAGGATGGTTTATTGCCACATGGTATGTTCGGCACATTGCATAGTAAGTTTAAAACACCTTACCGCTCCACAATCCTTGTTGGGTTTATTATTTCGGTAGTAGCAGCGCTGACTCCAATTAACAATGTATCGGAAATGTGCTCTATGGGAACATTGTTGGCGTTTGCCATGGTATGCATTGCCGTATTGGTTTTGCGTGTAAAACAACCACATCTTGAACGACCGTATAAAACACCATTCATCTATCTGGTTGCACCATTGGGAGCGGGATTCAATTTCTTCCTAATGAGCTATGTACGCGAACATACTTGGTATGCATTTCTTATCTGGGGGGCGATTGGTATACTTGTATATTTTCTATACAGCAGAAGAAACTCGAATCTTAATGCGATAAAATAAGTCCATTTTAAACTTGTGTGAACGAAATGGAAACATATTGCCTTGAAAATAAATGTAAGAATTCTTGCAAATTTGTTTTTCGCCGAGTATATTTGTAGTGGAATTTAGTACATGAAGATGCAAATGAGTCAAACCAATAATCGTATGTTCCACATAATGAATCATATGTATCTTTTTGAATTTATTTCCTTACGTATGTAACCTTGTTTTCATTTCCGCGTAATTCTTTTTAAGTCCTAACATAATCCAATCTCCATGAAAAACACAAACAAATTCAAACTTGCGAGCGCAGCAATTTTAACCGCTATTGGTTTAACTGTTAATGCGCAAGCGCCAACCTGCGGTCCAAACCTTATTACCAATGGTGATTTTGAAAGTGGTAATACCGGTTTTACTTCCGGTTATGCCTTTAAAACAGATGTTGCCGGGAATAGCGAAATGATTCCTGAAAACACTTACGGAATCGATGACAACATCAATACGTACCATCCTTTGATGAGTGGAGTTGCGCGTAGCGGAAACTTTTTAATGGTGAATGGCAATACCGGTTCCATTAAAACTGTATGGTCTCAATCTATTAATTTAATTGCGGGTTCGGAATATAAAATATCTGCTTATGTGCAGAATATTTTCAGCGTTTCTCCAGCGCTTCTTCGCTTCAACGTAGGCGGAAATCTTGTTGGTACGTTTTCTCCAACCGGTTTAGCAACATGGCAAGAGTTTACAGCAACTTTCGTTGCTACAACAAATGGTAATGTGGAATTCTCAATCATCAATTCCAATTTAACTGCCTATGGCAATGATTTCGGTGTCGACGATATTTCTGTATTACGTCTTTGTCCGGTTCCTCCTTGCGGAACCAATCTTATTGTGAATGGTGATTTCGAAGCAGGTAATACCAGCTTTACTTCAGAATACACGTTCAAGACAGATGTTGCCGGAAACACTGAAATGATACCAGAAAACACATATGGTGTTGGCGCCGGCGCTGCTGCATACCATCCACAATTTGTTGGTGTTGGTCGTTCTGGAAACTTCCTGATTGTGAACGGAAACACTGGAACACTAAAAACTTTATGGGCTCAAAATGTGGACGTAATAGCAGGGAAAGGATACACGTTTAGTGCTTACGTTCAAAAAGTTTGTGGCGGATCGCTTGCTGTTCTTCGTTTTTATGTTGGTTCTACCCTAGTAGGTACTATCTCTCCAAGTACTCAGCTGGCTACTTACACTGAGTTCGAAGGTACTTACAATGCAACTACTTCTGGTTCTGTTGAACTTAGAATCGTTGATGCTAATCTTTCTGCCTCAGGTAACGATTTAGGTATTGATGATTTGAGTTTCAGCGAAGTTTGTCCTGAATTGGAAGTTCCGTGCACTCC
>CANMGM010000169.1 GCA_947497195.1 Bacteroidota bacterium | reverse complement strand
TATCCATTCCAATTGCTTTCTCATTTATCACTGTACTGCACATTGTATTGGGCGAACAAGTTCCCAAAACAGCCGCCATTCGCAAGCCGCTCCCCACTACCCTATTCATTGCGCTTCCTTTGCGCGTGTTCTATGTAGTGTTTAGACCGTTCATCTGGCTGCTTAACGGATTGTCTATTTTAACATTAAAATTATTCGGACTTGCTCATTCCGACCATTCTGAAATACATACCGAAGAAGAATTGCGCATGATTCTCACCGAATCGGAAGAAGGCGGCGCCATCAAACCATCCGAGCACGAACTTATTCAGAATGTATTCGAATTCGACGACCGTGTAGTTCGTCAGATCTTCGTTCCCCGCACCCGCGTTATTGCCCTCGATATCGACGAAGATGTCGAAAAAAACATCGACAAGATTGTTGAAGAAGGCTATTCTCGCCTGCCTGTTTACAAAGACAGCATCGACAATATTCTTGGAATTATCCATACCAAAGACCTTATCCGCCTTATCCGCAAAGGGCAAACAATTAAGCTCGATTCGCTCATTCGTCCGGCGTATTACGTGCCGGTTAGCAAACAGGTAAACGATTTACTGCGCGAACTCCAGCGCCAGCATATTCAGATGGCCATCGTTACCAACGAATTTGGTGGTACAGAGGGAATCGTTACAATGGAAGATATCATCGAGGAAATTGTTGGCGAAATTCAGGATGAGCACGACGAGGAAAAACCGGCCGTTGAGAAAAAATCGGAGCAGGAATACCTCGTGAATGCCACGGCAAACATTTCGGATGTGAATGATTTGCTGCCCATTGTATTGGAAGAAGGGCAGGATTACGAAACCGTATCAGGACTGGTAAACAAGATTTTCGGAGGCATCCCGGCTGTTAACGAAACGATGGAATATGGCGGATACCGCTTCACCATTGTTAAGCGATTCAAACACAGTGTTGAACAGGTTCGGCTAACCGTTATCGATTCGGATGCCGTTCACAACGATTAAGCAATGACGGGCAGCAACACTGAAATACACACGCTGCAAACCCTGAACGTTGATGGAATGACATGCGCCAACTGCGCGATGGGCATTGAACGCACGCTGCAAAAAAAAGGTATCGCAGATGTTAGCGTGAACTTTGCTGCAGGAGAAGTGCACTACACGCCGGTTGAAGGCTACAGCCATGAAGCCATTGTGCACGATATCGAACAACTGGGGTATTCGGTTAAAATTACGCAGCAAATTGAGAAATCGAAAAGTTGGGGGAAGCTCGAGAAACTCCTGGTGTTTTGCTCCATCTTTACCATCCCACTGCTTTTGCATATGGTGTGGCCGGCTCCGCTGTTGATGAATCCATGGTTTCAGCTCGCCATGTGCATTCCGGTGATGGCAAGTGGTGGAGTGTATTTTCTTAGAAGTGCCATTTTATCGATCCGAAGCGGTGTAGCCAACATGGATGTATTGATTGCGCTGGGCTCGTTTTCGGCCTTGATCTACAGCCTTATCGGCACATTCTGGATCCAGGGCGAAGTGCATCATTATCTATTCTTTGAAACAGCGGCGAGCATTGTTACACTTATTCTGGCCGGAAATGTTATTGAAAAGCGCTCAATCAAACAAACCGGCCGAGCCCTCGAAGAACTTGCTGCATTGAAATCGCCCATTGCCCTGCGCCTCAAGCATGCTGAATCGCTCGATTCGGCCGAAGAAATTGCAACAGAAAACGTGAAACCCGGGGATTATCTGCTCATTCGCGAAGGTGCGCGCATTCCGGCCGACGGAATCGTGTATACGGGAAATGGCCTGTGTGATGAACGCATGATTACCGGAGAAAGTTTGCCGGTTGAAGTAAACAAAGGCCAATTGCTTCGAGGCGGAACGTTGCTAATGAGCGGCAGTTTGGTTATGAAGGCCAGTCGGGCCGGAAGCGAAACATTCATAACCGACCTCGTGCGCCTGGTGCAAAAAGCCCAGGGAGAAAAAGCTCCGATGCAGCGGCTAAGCGACCGAATCAGCGCCGTTTTTGTTCCGGTTGTAATCGTTATTGCACTACTCACATTCGGTGGCTCTCTGCTCTATGGAATTGAGACATCCGAAGCCTTGATGCGCGCCATTGCCGTACTCGTTGTTTCGTGTCCCTGCGCGATGGGACTGGCCGCGCCAACAGCTGTAATGGCCGGACTGGGTGTTGCGGCACGCAAAGGCATTTTATTCAAAAGTGCCGAAGCTGCTCAAAAACTGGCCGAATCGCAGATTGTTGTTTTCGACAAAACCGGAACATTAACAAACGGTGAACACCGCATTGAGAATACCGTCGAATATCCAAACGACTTGCCCGAAAAGCCCGAAGCCTATGCACTGGCATTGGAGCAGATTTCGAATCATCCGCTTGCGGAAACACTGCGAAAGGCATTTGACGGAAACAATCCGATTCAGCTAACTAACATCGCCGAAAGGGCCGGAATTGGAATAGAAGCATACACACCAGAAGGCATTCACCTCAAACTCGGATCGAAACGGATATTCGAAAAAGAGCCGGAGCAATCGCACGATGTGTATTTAAGTGCCAATGGAATACTTGTTTTGGGAATAAACCTAAAGGATGAACTTAAAAGCGATGTGCGGCAGACCGTACATCAACTCAAAGAACTTGGCTGCCGGGTAGTGATGCTCAGTGGCGACCGCGACAGTACGTGTAAAACTATGGCTGCCGAGGCCGGAATCGAAGAAGTATATAGCGAATGCCTGCCGGCCGATAAGATTACAATTCTCGACACATTGAGGAAGCAAGGCATTGTTGCAATGGTGGGCGATGGCATCAACGATGCACCGGCTTTGGCAGCTGCCGACGTGGCCATTTCGGTTAGCGCGGGAAGCGCGGTTGCCAAAGAAAGTGCGGGCATTGTGCTTACCGCACGCAATTCAATTTCAGATTTAGTGTTTGCAATTGAAACCGCACGGGCAACATTGCGTACGATGAAGCAAAATCTATTCTGGGCATTTTTCTACAACGTATTAGCGATTCCAATTGCAGCTTTCGGCTATCTGAATCCAATGATAGCAGCTATTTCAATGGCTTTATCGGATGTTGTCGTAATTGGAAATGCAATTCGTTTAAATTTTTTCAAAGGAAGCATGAAAAGTTCTACTTCTTCTTTGTAAACTTGAAAACGTGGAAAACAGCAATCAAAAGCATATTGTTTTTTTCAGTTCCTGGTACCCAACCAAATTCAATCCCGTGCTGGGTATTTTTGTGCAACGACACGCGCGTGCTGCGGCATTGCATCATCGGGTAACCGTATTTCATGCCTGTGCAGATGAGTCGATGCTCGAAGGCGAATTCAGAATTGAGCGCAATGCAGAGGGCAACCTCAACGAAGTAATTCTTTACTACGGCAGAAGAAATTCAGGATTGCGCATTCTGAAAATTTACAAACAAAAAAAACGACTCGAGAAATATTACCGCTTCGGAATGCAAAAAGTGGAGCAATGGTATGGGAAACCAGATTTATTGCACCTGCATATCATTTGGCCCTTGGGAGGAATTGCCTTGCGATGCGCTCGGAAATGGAAAGTTCCACTCCTGTTATCAGAACACTGGACCGGGTATTTCGCTGAGGACGGGCGTTACAAAGGATTCTGGATGAAGCGCCTTACCCGTAAAACGGCGCGAAAGGCCAAGGGCATTTGTGTACTCAATCAGCGGCAAGAAGAAAGCTTAAATCAACATCGATTGCGCACAACCTATTATCGTGTTCCCAATGTTGTTGACACTTCGGTATTTTATCCTGGCGAAGAGAACGAAGAACAGCGAATTCATATGCTTTGCGTTGCAGCGCTCGAGGACAGGCAGAAAAATATTTCCGGACTGCTGAAAGCGTTTAAGAACATTCGCCGCAACTACCCACAAGTGGAATTAACCATCGTTGGATCGGGAGAGAATGAATCGTCGCTTAAACTACAATCGAACGAATTGGGCTTAACACAACGCGGTGTGAGTTTCACCGGGGCGTTAAAACCTGAGGAGATTGCGGAGAGAATGCGGCATTCGAACCTACTTGTACTCAACAGCCGTTTCGAAAACCAACCCGTAGTTATACTTGAAGCTTTATGCAGCGGACTTTCAATTCTATCGACCAATGTTGGTGGAATTTCGGAGATGGTAAACGAAACAAACGGTGTCTTATTTAGCAGTTCGGATGAAAACGGACTTGAAAAGGCATTCGAGCAGTGGTTCAAAATGCATGAACAATTCAAACGCAAAAACATTGCAGCCGATGCTGCATCGAAATTCGACCTGAAAGCTGTTGGCAAAGCACTTCATACCGTTTACGCGCAGATTTTAGGAATATGCTAAAGCTCATTCTGGGCGCGTTTTTTAGCCGCTTCCTAACTGCAGTGCTTAATTTCGGCACCATCATCATGATCTCGAGAAAATTGGGGCCCGAAGGAAAGGGCTTATCAACCATTTTACTCGTTACATTGGTGAGCGTGCAGATGCTTTGCGACTTTGCAGGCGGCGCCGCGCTGGTGTACTTATCGCCACGCTTTCGATTGCGGACCCTACTTGTTCCGGTTTGGATTTGGAATGCACTCTGCAGTCTCGGCTTGATGGTGTTTCTGATGATTGAATCCGATCATCTCATGCATCCGCTTGCCTGGCAGGCAGCAGCACTTTGTTTTGTAAACGCATCGTTCAGTCAGCACGTACACGTTTTAAACGGAAGGCAAAAATTCAACATTACAGCCGGCATTCTGCTCTTTCAGGCGATGACAACTGCGGGCTTGCTGCTTTTATTTTTACTGGATACTCCGATAATTTTCGATTATTTCTACGCACTCTGCATCAGTTGGGGAATTTCATGGATGATTTCGCTCATGGCACTTTGGAACACCCGCGACACCAATTTGCCTTCATTTTCATACAAAACCGACCTCAAGCGGCTTTTTAAAAACGGAGCAGCGAATCAAACCGGACATTTACTTCAATTTCTCAATCAACGCATCTTCTATCTTTTTCTGCCCGTTTACACGCTGGGAATCTTCTCAAATGCCGTTGCCTTGGGCGAAGCCATGTGGATGATAGCTGGAAGCATTGCCACCATTCAATATGGTAAAATCGCAAATATGCAGGGACGACAGGAGGCGGCCCTGCTCACGGCGCGACTGTTTAAAGCCACATTCTGGCTTACACTCGCCGCTGTAATTTGCGTTGCACTTATTCCGGGGAAACTCTACGAACTCATTTTCGGCTTCGCTTTCAGCCACGTAAAAGAAAGTTTAGTCGGACTTCTGCCGGGCGTCCTTTTTCTCTCGGGCTACCTCATTTTCGGGCATTACTTTTCGGGCACAGGTCGTTTTTCAATCAACAATTACTCCATCGCACTCGGTGTAATTGTTACATTTGCCGCCTTCGGAATTTATCACCTGGTGGAACACATCAAGCCCAATGAAATTGTAGCTTCGCGCATTACGAGCCTTGCAAACATGAGCATCTTTATTAGCATTTTCATCCGATTTCGGCGCGATTCGGGAATTCCGCTTAAAGATTTGATTCCGCAATTCAGCGACCTGGGCAAGATCCGTTATTGGCTCCAAAAATCGATGTAAGCATGAGCGTTGGAAGGAAAATCGGTAAATTCATACGAGCACTAAGC
>CANMGM010000168.1 GCA_947497195.1 Bacteroidota bacterium | reverse complement strand
TTGCCCGATACCATTTACTATCAGACGTATTTCGGCGATGGAGCTATTGAAAATCAACTTTCTACAATCCATGCTTTACACATCGACAATGGACGTTGCTACCTTTACGGCTCGAATATCGGTGTGGGTGGAGCGCTCATTCTGGATTTGTCTGATCCATGGAATCCCACATATTTAGGCCAATACAACAATTACTATGTGCACGATGGCTATGTTGAGGGCGACACAGCCTGGTTTGGGAATATTTATGACGGATTTTTTACGGTGGTTGATGTTTCGAATCCCGCCAGTCCTGTGGAATTAACCTTGCAGGAAACCCCCGGTAATTTTACGCACAACACCTGGCTTACCGATAACAATCAGTATCTGCTTACTACCGACGAAATTAGTAATTCGTATCTAGCCTCTTACAAAATCGATGATGTTGGCAACATTCAGGAGGTAGATCGCTTTCAAACCGCCCCAGGCTCTAATTGCATCGTACACAACACACACGTTTTAGATGACTACGCTATTACATCGTGGTATACCGAAGGCGTTGTTGTGGTGGATGCCGATCGCGGTGATAATCTTGTTGAGATTGCACGCTATGATTTTAGCGACTTCGAAGGCGATGGTTTCCATGGATGCTGGGGCGTTTACCCGTATCTTCCAAGTGGAAACATCATTGCCTCCGATATCGAAACGGCACTTTGGGTGCTCACGCCTACATACAAGCGTGGTTGCTACCTCGAAGGCAGCATTACCGACAGTACATGCGGCACACCAATTAGCGATGCAACAATAACGATTAGCCCGTCTATTGCGTCAGATGTTTCGAACAACAATGGAATTTTCAAGCTGGGTACGGTTACAGAAGGTGTTTTTACCGTAACGATTTCAAAACCAGGCTATGAAACGCTAACATTTGAAAATCTGCAATTCACAAACGGCAATCTAATCGAATTAAATGTAACGATGTTTTCGAATTCAATTTCAGGAATTAACGGATCTGTTGTGAATGCTAACAATGATCCAATTCCCGCCGTGCAGGTGAATGTGAGCGATGCCACTAATTCGTACAATTTCACAACAGACAACCAAGGCGAATACACGCGTTGCGATTTATTGCCCGGAACGTATACCGTTGTTGCCGGCGAATGGGGCTATGTTACCGAGTGTACCGAAAATGTAGATGTGCAGGGTGGTGCTTCGTCTGTCGAATCGACGCTAAATCTGGGATACATGGACGATTTCCAATTTAATTTCGGATGGACATCTACAGCAACTTCTGCGGCTGGTCTTTGGGAACGTGCTGTTCCTGTAGCAACTACCATTAATGGAGCCTTTTCGAATGCCAATGCCGATGTAAATGGAGACTGCAATGGATTTGCTTTTGTTACCGGAAACTCGGCAGGTTCTGGTGCAGGAAGCGATGATATCGACGATGGATGCAGCAAGCTTTTCTCTCCGATTATGGATTTAAGTTCATATGAAGAACCATACATGAATTTATACTACTGGTTTTTCAATGGTGGAGGAAATAGCACAGGTAATGATACACTTTACCTCAAGATCGAGCAAAACACGAGCGAATTCACAGTTTCGAAATTTACACTAAGCAATAGTGCGCTTTCGCAATGGGTTCCGTTCAATTTCCGTGTGAAAGACTTTATCGAAAATCCTACACAAGTTCGCTTCATCATTGAAGCCTGCGACATTGCACCGGGGCATTTGCTTGAAGCCGGACTTGACCAGTTTAACGTTGTGGATTCTGCAACCGTTGGAACACCTTCGATTCATGCCGAGCAGTTGGTTGTTTTTCCCAATCCGGGAAATGGAAGTGCAATTGTGCGCGCAGGATCTGCCATTGCATCGGTTTGGGTAATGGACATTAGCGGACGAATGGTTTGCGCCACCAACGGACAAGGAACTAGCACTATGCTTAACCTGCCGAAAATTGAAGTAGCAGGCACTTACCTGATTCAGGTTCGTTTGCAAAACGGCAAAACAGAAACCATTCGCTGGGTCAATTTCTAAGTTTTTTAGTCCACATTTGAATAGCGCGCCAATCCAATGCAATCTGCTTTTCGTTTATTCGCGCTTGCCGTTGGTTCGGGATTTCTGCTTGCCTTTTCGTGGCCCGAAATAGGTTGGTCGTATCTGATATTTTTCGCGTGGATTCCCTTGCTTTTAATTGCCGAGCATTTTCTGGGAAATTCAAATGGTAAATCGGCTTTGTACGTCTTATTGCTATCGTATCTCAGTTTCATCATTTGGAATGTTGGCGCTACGTGGTGGATTGTAAACGCATCGTTCGAAGGCGCAATCCTTGCTTTCGGGGCCAATTCGCTGCTCATGGCCGGTGTTTTTACGCTGGTGTTTTTAATCCGTAAACGACTATGTTGGCCGCATTCGGCCTGGTTGCTTTTGCCTTTTTGGTTGGGTGCCGAATACCTTCACCACGACTGGGATTTGAGCTGGCCCTGGCTTACCATGGGAAATGTTTTTGCGAATAACATCCAGCTCATTCAATGGTATGAATTTACCGGAACAGGCGGCGGTAGTCTTTGGATTCTTGCCGTAAATCTGTTGATTCTCGAGTTGTATCGCAAGTTTACCAAAGGAGAGGAACTGCGAAAATCAATTCGAAATATTGCCATGGTATTGCTTCTTCCGGCAGCTATTTCGCTAATTATTTTTTCAATTTACGAAGAAAAAGGCAAGACAATCAAAATCGCAGTTGTACAACCCAACATCGATCCTTATAACGAGAAATTTGATCCCGAAACGATCGACCAACAGTTGGATAAATTCCTCAGTCTCTCCGAAACAATCTGCGATTCCAATACCAGCTGGCTTTTGGGACCCGAAACGGCATTGATTCGTCCGATCGAAGAAGCCGAATTTGCGCAAAGTAGACGCGTTAAACGCCTGCAGGCATTTCAGGAGCGTTTTCCGGGTTTGAATATTCTGATGGGTGCCGAAACCTATTCCTTTTTCAACGAAGGCGATCATTTGCCCGGTGCTGTTCGAAAAACACCCGATGGCCAACATTACTACGAGATGTACAATACCGCATTTCATCTCAACAGTAAAATCTCGTTTTACCATAAATCGAAACTGGTGCCCGGTGTAGAGCAAATGCCATTTCCGCAGATTTTTAGTTTGGTCGAAGACTGGGCCATCAATTTGGGTGGAACAACCGGTTCATTGGGCAAACAGGATGAGCGTACGGTATTCAAATCAACCGACCAAAAGTCTGTAGCGGCCCCCGCTATTTGCTACGAATCGGTTTACGGCGACTTTATGACGAATTATATTCGCAAAGGCGCGAATTTCATCGCCATTATCACCAACGATGGTTGGTGGGGCAATACGCCCGGACACAGGCAACATCTTGCCTACGCTTCGCTGCGTGCCATCGAAACCCGCCGCGACGTTGTGCGCGCAGCCAATACCGGCATTTCTTGCTTCATCAACCAAAAGGGCGAAATCCGAAAGGCGCTCCCTTACTGGACAGATGGATGCATTTCGGATCAAATACATTTAAATTCGGAGTTCACCATTTTTAGCCGAACCGGAGATTTAATTGGCAAGGCATCTGTGATTTTTGCGCTACTTACCTGGCTATGGTTTTTTAGTCGACGCTTTGTAAAAAAGAAGTTAGCATAACTCACTAGAATTAGTGATGTTTGAAGAAGTAAAAAACTGTATTATTGAAGATTAATTAGTGTAAAAATGTTCAGACTATTCATCGTATATGTATTGGTTTTAATTGGCTTGGCATCGTATGGCCAACAGCATTATTGTTTAAAAATCGGAAGCACTTCGTTGGAAACAGCTGGTCGATCGGCTTCATTGCCTAGTGGAACGACATTTCATTGCGGAACGAGTAGTGGGAAACTCAGTTTAAATACGAGTTTTTCAGACGATGCGTCTGCCGGAATGTATATCACATCCATTGACCGCTCGGGTACAGCAGCATGGCTGAAAAAATTTCCGTTTTCTGGCATTGCAAGAGCCAGAGCATTGGATGTGCGCGAAAACAGCTTGTTTTTGTGTGGCGAATTTGAAGGGACGATAAGCATCGGTGCGCAACAATTGAACAGCGAAAATGGCTTAACCGCTTTTGTTGCCGAATTAGATACTCTTGGAAATGTTATGTGGGCTACACGTGTTTTTTCGGCTGGAACGTTGCATGCGAATGCAGTTGCAGCTTTGCCACAAGGTGGATGCGTATTAGCTGGTTCGTTCGAAGGCACCTTAGGTATTGAAGACATGCTGATGTTGAGCGAAGGCGGAAGTGATTATTACACCATCCAATTTCTAAATACGGGCGATTTTGGAACGTTTGCAGTGGGTGGTGGTGCATTTGATGATGCGATAACAGCTATAAAAATGGGTCCCGATGGATCACAAATAGTTGGCGGTTATTATGGCAATAATGCCAGTTTAGGTGGCATGCAGTACACCTCGCAAGGACAACGTGATGCTTTTCTCGCTCGAATAAATTCACAGAACACGTGGGAATGGACCAGAACATTGGGCTCGGCGCAGGATGATGAAATTAGCGATGTGTGTCTGAAGGGAAACAGCATTGCAGCAACCGGATTCATCAGTGCATTTTGCACCATCGATGGGATTGAATTAAGTTCGTTGGGTGCCAGCGATGCACTCCTTTGGATTGTGAACCAAACAGATGGTGCGAGCGAGTATGCCAAAATTTACGGCGATAGCGGCGAAGAGAAAGGAACGGGAGTTTGCAGTTCGGTAAGTGGAAACTTATTTCTTTCGGGCGAATATACCGAGTCGTTTTTTGCAGATGCACAAGTGGTTATACACCATGGTTTGCGCGATGCCTTTATTTTCGAACTCAATGGCGGGTATTTCGTAGCCGACATACGCACAATCGGTTCGTCGGGAAACGAGAACATTAGTGGAATTGCTGCACTACCCGGAAATTCATGTGTGGCCGACGGAACATTCGAGAAACACTGTCGGTTTGGACAAACGGCCATGTCGGCAACGCAAGCCGATAGTTATTGCATGAGTTTTAACCAGGAAACAACGTCCGTTGATGGATTACTCACTTCGTCATTCAATACGGCCAATTCCGGATTGAGCAGCAACAACATCAACCACCTTTCGGTGGACGCTCAAAATCGTCTCTGGGTTTCGACCGCCGATTCGGGACTCAGTGTTTATGATGGTACAACCTGGACTGGCTATCACGCTGGTAATTCGCCGCTTCCTAATGAAATCAATTCGACCTTTCATGCTGCCGATGGGAAGGTTTATATCGGAACTCCGGCAAACGGATTATTTGTATTCGATGGCTTGGAATTCATCAACTATACTACGTCTAATTCGCAGATCGGATTTAACAACATCAATTCGATTACGAGTAAAAATCCGGCCATTATCTGGATGGGAACACCCGACAGCGGCTGTGTACGGTTGAATACAATTGGTTTTGCGCCATTCAATATCGGAAATTCGGCACTGGGTTCGAATGTGGTTCGCGAACTCGATTACGACACCTCGGGCGGAACATGGGTAGCTACATTGAATGGTGGAATTAGCCGTTTTTTTGCCGGCAGCTTCAATGTTTTTAACACCCAAAATAGCAATCTGCCGGGAGATAGTGTTTTAGCCGTTCATACCAACAAAGTAAACAATACTACATATGCTGTTACCAATA
>CANMGM010000167.1 GCA_947497195.1 Bacteroidota bacterium | reverse complement strand
GTACAAGTTTATGAATTAACCCATTCTTGCCTTCGCTTACAAACTCAAAGGTCAACAATTTGTCACTTGCGGCCAATGGGTATTTGGGTAATTTCATATTTTGTAAATTCGTCTAACTTTAACTGAAGGTAAAATATGATTCTGCCAACTATGCGCTGTTATGGAGTCATAGTAATGACAAGCAGTCATAAAAATAGAAAAACGAATTTGATTCGATAGCTCTGAAATACAATTTTCTTGTAAAAAGTGGAAACAAGAAAAAACGCCAAGAATATATAATCTTCGAGAACGTCTAAAATTTAGATGAGCAATGATTAAAATGCACATTCATTCTGTCGCATTACCACACACTGCAGTCCCTTATCTTTTCTGAGATGTTAGATGAGCTTTGGCTCTTATGCCCTCAGCCTGCAGCCCAAAGGTTTGAGGCTGTGTATATGAATATGTAGAATTTCACATTTCTAAGTCTGTAAAACTACCACCGGAAAACGTTCCCAAAACAATTCTGTAACAATTGGATAATATATAAGCACGAGCAGGTTACTTGCTTAGAATACTCATATTGCTTGTTAATTATAGCTATTCAGGCGAATTTCAATGTGCATCCTTTCAATAAAGCGATTTAACCCAAGATTAACGTTGAGCAAAGAATAATTTTTTTTCAAAAGCTGACTTTTACGGCTGTTTAATCAATTCACGTAACATCCACTTCATGAAAAAATCTTTACTCTTCGCAGCCTTAATCTTCGGCTCATTCACACTTGGCGCTCAAGGACTTGAGAACATTATCGTTGAAACCTATTATGTATCTGATGCCAACGATGCAAGCGTAGATGCTGATGGAGGCACGCTTCCGGTAGGTTCAGTTACGCGCAGAATTTATGTGGATATGTTACCGGGATATGTTTTTCAAGCTGCATATGGTGTGCCTCCAAGTGGAGATTCGCCAGGACACGAATTACGTTTTGCTACAACAACACAATTTTTCAACAATATCGACAGAGGTGCAACAAGCCCGACTTACACTAAAACGCAAGCAAGAGGCAATACTGTAATGCTCGATACTTGGCTTTCTGTTGGTGCAGCTTGCGCAGGAAATTTCGGAGTTTTAAAAACGGCCGACGATGGTGTGGCCACAAACACAAATAACGACGGCGTATTACAAAATAATGCAGCTGCTGTGGGCATTCCACTGACAGAGCAAGATGGACTTTTGCAGGTGACGGGATTAACGCCTGTAAATGTTACTTTTGTCGGTGGTGTTGAGGGTCAGGCCGCTCAATTTTTTGATGCTGAATCTGCCGGTCCGGTTTTTTCAACGTTCGATGGCGCTTGGTCGGCATTAACAGGTGCAAGTGGGCCAAACCCAGAAACCAATCAAGTATTGATTGCTCAAATTACAACCGACGGAACACTAACATTTGAATTAAACGTTCAGCTTCGATCTCCCGAAGGTGCTATTGAACGTTACGTAGCTTCAAATCCGGTAGCGGCAGAAATCCTATTCCCCGCTTTAACCTACAACTCCGATTTAGTAACTAGTATCGGCGAACAAACCAATCAGGTTGAGGTATTGAACATTTATCCAAATCCGGTGGCTGATGTACTAAATATCAATGCCGAATTTAAAGCCGGGAAATTAGGTCGTTATTCGATCTACACTATGCGTGGCGAGCGCGTTTGGTCGCAAACAGTAGTTAGCGGTCAATCGCTTACAACGATTGATGTTTCAGACCTTGCCAAAGGGCAATACGTACTCGAGTGCATCGCCGATGGAAAGCGCCAAACGCAGCGTTTCATCAAGCACTAATCCGCAGTTTTTCACATCACACTTTTGACCAACATGATAAAATCACTCAGATTTTGGAGTGCAGGTATTCTATTATTGCTCCTTAATGAATTGGGAGCACAGGGTATCGTGCGTGGAAAAATAACCGATGAAAACGGCGAAACCGTAATTGGTGCGGCAGTTTTTTTACAAGACAATAAAACAGTCGGGACGATTACCGATTTAGATGGGAATTTCTCCTTGAATGTAAAGGATAATTTGCCTCATACCCTCACCATTACGTTTGTTAGTTACACAAACATTGAAGAGAAAATCCAATTGAAGGATGGACAGGTTTTGGTGAAAAGTTTTACGCTGAAGCCGAAAGACAATGTGATTGGTCAAGTTGAAATTACCACCACGGCAGTTAAGAATAAAGATTACTACCTCGAGAACATCAAGAAAAAATCGAGCACCTCCATCGATTACATTTCGTCTGAAACCATGAAAAAAACAGGCGACAATAACGTAACGGCAGCAGTTGCGCGTGTAAGTGGGGTTTCGACCAATGGTTCGTTCATTACGGTGCGCGGTATTGGCGACCGTTATTTGAAAACCAATATCAACGGAATGCGCATTCCAACGCTCGACCCGTTTACAAACAACATCAAGCTCGATTTATTCCCCGCCAGCTTGGTAGATAACATTGTTATTACCAAAACAGCATCGCCCGATTTACCCGGCGATTGGGCAGGAGCTTACCTTTCGGTCGAAACCAAAGATTACCCCGAAGAGCTTTCAGTAACCTTTGAAAATACGGTAACCTACAATCCGCAGTCGACAGGTGTTGACATGCTTACCACCGAGCGCAGCAAAACCGATTGGCTTGGATACGATAATAGTCTGCGCGATTTGGATCATTCAACCTTTATTCCGTTTGTGGCCAACATTACGCCCTATCAAGAATATGCCGCTCTTGGTTTGGACGAATACTTCAACTCACTCGGTGTAAATGAAAATTCAAGTTGGAACGAATCCTATACTAAGTTGGCACTCGTGCAACTCGGTTTGCTCGACAGGGCTAATTTTTACAATGCCGAAGCGGTAAATGCTGCCCGCGACGCCTACAACAACGGCACGTATAAGCAGGATGCCTATAAAGTGCTTAATGCCGGTGCTGCTCAGACAGGACCACGTTTCGCTAACAATTGGGTGAATAAAACCCGCAAGGGACCTGTTAATTTTACACAAAGTTTTAGCGTTGGAAACCAGCTTCAGCTGTTTGGCAAGCCACTCGGCTTTTTTATTGGTTACCGCTATAACAGTTCGATGCGGAACGATCCCAACGCCATTGCGCAGCGTGCGGCCATCAACAACGACCAAATTGTGTTTAAAGTAAACGACATTCAGCAGCATGCTTCGCGCGAAACAAACGGCTGGAGCACATTGATAAATTTGGCCTACAAGCCATCCCCCAACCATTCGATAGCCTTAATGTTTATGCCTAATTTCAATGGCGAAAACAACATCCGTAACGATGCCGAAATCGACGATTCATTTACCACGCAGGTAATTTACACGCAGACGCATTTTTACGAGCAGCGCAAGCAGCTGATCTATCAGGCTAAAACAGACCATTACTTTCCTAAAATTAAGCTCAAAGCAGAATTTAATGGCTCTTATACCGACGGAAGCAGTACCGCTCCCGACTTTAAAAGCTTTAACTACTTTTTGAATATCGATGATTCGCTCGAAATCGACCAAACAGCATCGCGTACCAACCGCTTTTACCGCTACCTCACCGAAGACCTGCTCGATACGAAAGTGGCTTTCGAATTACCGGTGGCCAAGCAGCGTCCGGGATTAATTCGTAAAGTGCGTTTTGGTGGAGCGTATCAGCAAATGGAACGCAATTACGATCAATACAACTACTTGCTGAAATTTACCCAGCCCGGTAAGTACATCATCAAGGACAACAACATTGCAGACTTCTTTAATCTCGATAATTTCAGTTTTAACGATGAGGGAATTATCAAGTCATTTTATGAACAAGATCCAAATCCCGGAAATAGCAGCATTGGTAGCAGCACAATTAAAGCCGCATTTGCGATGGTAGATTATAACTTCAATCCACAATTACGCGTTACTGGCGGACTAAGGGTTGAACAAGCAAATCTTTACACCGATGTGCGTCTCTATGATTCCTTAGGTTATGCTGCAAACGACGGTCGCCGATTTTTCGCAGAAGGCATTATTGCCTTGGCACCCAATCCAGGTTCGCTTAACGAAACCAGCTACCTACCCAGTGTAAACGTTATTTACAAACTACGCGACGACGAGGTAGCACCGATCAACCTTCGTGTAAATTATTCGGAATCGGTTGCACGCCCAAGTTTGCGTGAGCTTTCAGAAATTATCGTGTTCGACTACGAATTGCGTGTGCCGGTGTTTGGCCGTTCTGATTTGAAACAGGTGAACATCCGCAATTACGACATCCGTTTGGAGAATTATTTCAAGTCGGGCGACAATGTTTCCATCAGCTTATTTCACAAAGACTTCAGAAATCATATCGAGCTTACCAATTCTAGCTTTGGTTACAGCTGGCAGAATGTAGATAAATCACGTGCATCGGGTATCGAAATTGAAGGCCGCAAGAAAATCATTAAGAACCTTGAATTCCGCTCCAACATTACCTTAACATCTTCGCTCACCGAGTTCACGCAAACCATCATGCAGCTCGATAACGGTGTTAAAACCTATCTGCCTATTGAAGAAGTGAGCCGCCCCATGTTTGGTCAGGCTCCTTACGTATTGAACGGTATTTTGTCTTACTCCTCCGACACGCTTGGCCTTACCGCTACGGTAAGCTACAACCGTCAGGGCAAACGACTCGTAATTACCAACGGTTTGGGTATTCCGGATGTGTACGAAGTGCCGCGCGATATGATCGACATCAAACTGAGCAAGAATCTTGGTAAACACTGGCTAGTTTCTTTAACTGTGCGCGATATACTCAATACAGCAGTTCGCCGTACTTACAATTTTACCGACGGCACCCGCATCGATTTCGATAGTTTCCGCTATGGAACCTTCTACCAGTTTGGAATTCAATATCGCCTCTAAGCATGTTAACCATGAAAACGAAAATCCTTCTCCTATTTACCCTTTGGCTAAGTTTATTTCTGGGGAAAGCGCATGCTCAACTCGAGAATATTGTATTGGAACTTTACTATGTTTCTGATAGTATTGATGCTACCGATACCATCGGCGGTGGTTTGGCGGCCGGAAGCAAAACATACCGCATATATGCCGATTTAGCACCCGATGCCAAGCTGCGTCGTTTGTATGGCGATGCCAACCATCCCATCCGTTTTGAGAGTACGGCCAATTTTTTCAATAATAAAGAAGATGGTCAGTCCTTTGGTTTCGATTTTTCGAAAACGCGTCTCGACGAAAATACGGTTGCACTCGACACTTGGCTTACGCTGGGCCAAACTACGAA
Source organism: Bacteroidota bacterium (assembly GCA_947497195.1). GTDB lineage: Bacteria > Bacteroidota > Bacteroidia > M30B66 > M30B66 > CAMCXT01. The sequence goes on along the minus strand of CANMGM010000167.1, from coordinate 423 downwards.
ATCTGCAAACATGCAAGGAGGCCTTCTTAAGGTGAACGACACCGATGGATCGTTCATTGCCGGAGGGGGTATTCATGATGGAGGCAGCGCCGAAATACCCGAAGGGCTTCTTAATAATGCAGATCCTCTTGCAGGAATTCCCCTAACGCAGGCCGATGGAAACGATACGCTTCCTTTAATTCCGGAGAATGTGAATTCACTTGGTATTCTTAGCATCATTGACCAAACCGATTCTACTATTTTCGGATCAATAATTCCGGGCAATATTTTCGAAAGCCGAAATGCTGCTGTATTTAATTCGGGAACTAAAGGCGTTGATACACTCCAAAATCACGTATTGCTTGCGCAGCTTACTACATTGGGCGATATTTCTTTTGAACTAAATCTCGAAATTGAGGTGCAAACGGCAACTGGTCCACAAAT
>CANMGM010000166.1 GCA_947497195.1 Bacteroidota bacterium | reverse complement strand
CTGCCTGAACAATTTGAATTTGGGGCTTTGGAGGCAACGTGATGATTTCGTTGAACGCGCAACAAGGTAATAACAATTAAAGAAAATGGATTAACTCTTCTTTCTCAGCACCAAGGTGAATGAAACAATAATTTGATTTTCTAAAATACCGCTTATTCCAATTGTCGCTGCTAAAATCGGTGCGTGTTACCGAAGGATGCTAAATGACATCGAAATATCTGAGAACGAGCAATACAGCGATTATAAAGAGCAGCAAACTGAGTAGTGGAAAATTCTTAAGGAGCAATAGAATTAGCAATACCATGGCAATTAGTGCCAGAACGTAAAGCAGATCGGCCTGTGCTTTATTTTGTGTTGAGGACTTTTTCTGCTCGAAAATGTTCTGGGTTGGGTTTTTCTTTGCGATACGCTTCACTGAAGCCGTTGCAGCATGAACTGATGCACGCGCTCGTAAAGTGCCTGTAGGCTTTACACTATCGATTTGCAATTTAGTCGCATCCTGCACAAATCGTGTTGGCTCTGCAGGGCACGAATAATTGGGCAAGACGTGGCCTTGCTTTTCTTTGGACTGAAGATTTATCGAGGGCCTGTTGGTGCGCTGTTTTGCTTCATTCGCATTGCCATGCTTGCTTAGGTGAAAACCTTTGGTGTAGCGGTGTTTGTGAATGGAAATGCAGCTGGGTAATATGACAATGTAAACCAGGATTAAAGTCCAGAAGAGTTTTTGAATGTTCACTGAAAAATGACCAAAATGAAAAATTATTTAACAATACAGCTCCTACTATTAAAGTAATTGAGCCTATCTAAGCTGAAAATCAGCATTTAAAAAAATAATGAGGCCAATAAAAAGCCTCTTAAAATCCCAACTCCTATTGCAATTATACCCAAAACCAAACCTGCTATTGCCATATTTTTCCCTTTATGCTTTTTCCTTTTTGCAATCTGATTTAGTGCAATGGCGCTAAAAACGATTCCGCAAACCCCGAAAAAACCAGTAAATAGAATTCCTAAAATTCCGGACACCATTCCGGTTATTGCTGCCCAATGTGTCTTTTTATTATCATCGGAAACCTCTGAAGCACTTTTTTCACTACCCATGAAATCCTTTGAGCCATCGGCATACTTAATTTGAAACACATCAGATTTTAATTTGGTATAAACTACACTATTACCTTCGATGCATTTCTTATACTTTACTTCGGTTGGTGTAACTTCCAAAACCTTAGCATTTATTTCATCACCATTTCGCATCACAATTACATCACAATCTAACTCGCTTCTTGAATTGCGACTTATCGAACTTATTTTAAAATCGGCAAATAAAGATTGTTTGGATTGGTTGTAAGTCTTTGAATAGCCAATGTTGTTAATTGGCTTAGGCAAGTATGCTTTCTCAAAGCCGTCAACCGAATTGAGGGGTTTTGCTTGAACTTCAGATTCTATTGATTGACCAATTGTTTCAATGTTGTTTTCTGCATTATTTTCAATAGCCAATGTATTATTTGCCGAGCTTGCATGCCAATCGATAAAATAACCATCGCGGTAATTTCTTTTGTGAATTGAGCAAGAGCTGTAAACAATTGATAAAATGATAACTGAGAGGAATGGAAGTGTGAATTTTGTTTTCAAAGATTAAAGTTTAATTAGTGTAAATTTTTAAGTTTATTACTTAGGATCCCAGCTCCCTACATTATTCCACTTATAGTTATCGGGTGTGGTTTTAAAATGGGGCTCAACGTAGGTTCCGTTGCTTTTGAAATAGCCATCCTGCAGCTTTATTTGTCCACCGTTGTCGTAATTGCGCTCGGGTTTACTTTCGTAATACACAGGTGTACTGTAAGAAGGGCTGCCGTATAGGTCTTTGTTCGCCTTGTAGCGCATATCGGGCGTACCGTCTTTTTTGGTTTGGGCGTTTAATGCTGTAATCGTGCAGATTACAGAAAACATACTCAGAAGTGTTTTTTTCATAGCGTAATGGTTTTGTTTTTTAATTTTTAAAGAGGGAAGTTGCCCTCCCTCTTAAGTATGCTTTCTCTTCATTTTTTGGAACAATAAAGCTAAACGCATACATGCGGTGAATAAAAGTCAAATTAAGTGTGCAATATTTGACTTAAAATTGACTTTTGCAAGCGTTTTGAATATTCACAATTGCGAACATGCATAATTACTTGACGATGAAATAAAAAGATTTTAGGGCATTCGGGGAATTGAAATTCGGCTTTGAGCTGCGTCAAGTAAATTGTCTATTCTATTTTACAATCTCTGTCTCACATTTGTAAAATGAACCGTGGAGAACGCATACGCATACGCCGCAAGGAACTTGGTATAAGCCAGGCCGAGCTCGCCCGAATGCTGTCTAAAACGCGCTCGCTTATTTCTTATATAGAAAAAACAGGCAAGGTCAACGACCTTACTTATTACGATATCGCCAAACAGATTGGATTAACACTCGTTTCGGAGGATGAACACTATTTAACGAAGCGCTTTGCTTTAGATACCTCAGCAGAAACCGAACAACTGCGTAATCTCGAAATCGAATTTCTGCGCCGCGAAAACCATTCGCTCAAAGAAATCATCGAACTGCAAAAAAATGTAATCGCATTTTTACGCAAAGAAAGTTAAGCAATTAGCGCTTAAAATACCGCTTATTCCAATTGTCGCTGCTAAAATCGGTGCGTGTTACCAAACCATAAATAAGTGATCCGGTCGATAAAAATCCGGCACTCAGCACAAAGAGAGGCACTTTATACAGAAAACTATGAAACAGAGTGATTCCATTGGCCAAGCCCAATAATCCTGCAATAGTGCATACCACGAATCCAAATGCAAAAGAGCTAATCATGAGGCTGCGCATATCGCGGAATGGATAACGCAAAACCTGCTGATACCAAGGACGTGATTCGCCCCACTGACAAAGCATTGTGTATTTGCCATTCGACTCTTCCGCAAAAAGCAAGGGACTTCGGTATTGCTCCTTCTTTAGGTAAAACTCGACTGGTGCAAGCACGAAAAATTTGACCTGCCTTGGATAGTTTTTATGTTCAAAGCGTTTCATACAGGCAACAACCTCAAAGGGTACAGCGCCCGAATACAAAGCACTGGGCAAAAATCGAAGGCGATATTTCACACAGGTACGACGCAACTGTTCCTCATCGATTTGCTGATTCTGGCGAGCTTCCCTAAAACGATGGTTTGGACTAAGTGCAAGTATACTCTCGACACCGAAATGATGTTCCAGTACTTCCTGCTCTCGTCGCTCGGCAAAAGAAAAGATGTGATTTACTTCATCGAGTAAATGTTCACCGGGTTCATTTCCCGAAAAATCGTTCATATTATCGCTGCCTGCCTCCACAATCTTAAAACGATTTTGAAATGAATTTGTTCTTACGATTTCTTATCCCCTACAAAATGGTGGGCGTTGTCTTTGAACAACAAATTAAACGTTGTCAAGCTGCCATAAATTCGGGTGATGTATTGCTGCAATTCAACTTTGTCGGTATCGCTTAAGCCATTGTGTGCATTAATTTGTTGCTCCATCACACGCAAACGATCGCGCACCATTACAATTTTGTGAAAGAACGTTTCAATTGGAATCTCTTTGGCTTTCAATGAGGGATCTGCAGGCTGCAGAAGCAGTGTGCCGCCTTGCCAGCGTTCGCCCAGCGGAACAATTTGCTGAACGTCTGAATAGTCTTCCAGCACACGTCTAAGTGTTCGCTCAACAACCGACATAGTTAGTGTTTCGCCCGATTCTGTTTCGCCTTCTGGTTCTTCATCTAACAATTCGAGTCCTTCGGCCCGCTGCGAAATGTCCATGTTGCCGCGACTTGGAAAATGAATGGTGTACAACGACGCCATCACTTTTACAACTGTTCCTTTTCCATATAGCGGGTGTTTGATGCTTTGTCCTACACGTGCTGTTTCCATAATATTTAAATAAAAAAGCCCCGAAAATTTCGAGGCTTTGAAAATACAAATTTATCGTTTAAGCCTTGGCTGTTGCTTTTTTAGCAGGAGCAGATTTTTTTGCCGCCGGCTTTGCTGCAGCTTTTGCAACAGGTTTAGCGGTTGTTTTCGCTGCTGGTTTTGCTGTAACTTTAGCTTTCGGTACCTCAGCAGCCTTTTTCGGACTGGCAGGAGCGGCCTTCTTTGCTGTATTGCCCAATGCAAATGCATTTTTGAATGCATCAACCAAATCCAGTTTTTCCCATGGGAAAAGTTCCACCTTCATCGTTATCTCGTTCTTCTTTCCTTTGTTGAAGGTCTTTTTAATAACCTGCGGCTCGCGGCCCATGTGACCGTAAGCGGCGGTTTCGCTGTAAATCGGCGTGCGCAATTTGAAACGTTGTTCGATGGCGTACGGACGCATATCGACCAATTTACCTACTGCCGCAGCAATTTGTCCGTCGGTTGAATTTACTTTGGCTGTGCCGTACGTGTTTACATACAATCCTACTGGCTCTGCAACACCGATTGCATACGCAACTTGTACGAGCGCCTCGTCGCAAACACCAGAAGCAACAAGGTTCTTCGCGATGTGACGTGTAGCGTATGCTGCCGAACGGTCTACTTTCGAAGGATCTTTTCCTGAGAAGGCACCACCACCGTGAGCACCTTTTCCACCGTAGGTATCAACGATGATTTTACGACCGGTTAAGCCAGTGTCGCCGTGTGGCCCACCGATTACAAATTTACCGGTTGGGTTAATATGGTATTTAATCTTATTGTTGAACATTGCCTGCACGCGCTTCGGCAATTTCTTCATGATGCGCGGAACGAGGATATCCTTCACGTCTTTGGTGATGGTTTCCTGCATTTTTTTCTCGGTTGCGAAATCATCGTGCTGGGTCGAAACTACGATGGCATCAATGCGCAAGGGCTCGTTTGCATCGTTGTATTCAATCGTAACCTGACTTTTTGCGTCCGGACGAAGGTATTTCATCTGTTTCCCTTCGCGGCGAATCTCAGCCAACTCGCGCAATAGCAAGTGCGAAAGTTCAAGCGGAAGCGGCATATAGTTGTCGGTTTCGCGCGATGCGTAGCCGAACATCATACCTTGGTCGCCGGCACCTTGTTTCATTGGGTCTTTCTTTTCAACACCTTGATTGATATCGGCACTTTGCTCGTGGATCGCAGAAAATACACCGCACGAATTGGCTTCGAACATGTATTCTGCCTTGGTATACCCAATTTTACGGATTACCTCACGTGCAATTTCCTGCACATCGAGGTATGCTTCAGATTTTACTTCACCTGCCAATACTACTTGTCCTGTAGTTACCAATGTTTCACAGGCAACTTTTGAACTTGGATCGTAGGCAAGAAAATGGTCGATAAGCGCATCGGAAATTTGGTCAGCCACTTTATCGGGATGGCCTTCAGAAACAGATTCTGACGTAAACAGGTACGGCATGATGGATAGATTTTAAGTTAAAAGCGTTGCAAAAATAGTGTTAAGCGTGAATAAAACAACCACAAGAACTTAATTCGCTTATTTCTTTGATGTTAGTTCACGGAAAACACTTTCGAGGTCTTGCTCAACGCGGTTGATGGTTAAAACAGTTAGTTGCTGTTCAACGGCAAATTTGAATATATCAGGCCGAATGTCGCTGCTTTGTTCGGAATACAATTCCCATTGCTGCCCTTCGAGCTTGCTCACGCGCAATACACCGGCGATGGATTGTAGGCTCCCTCT
>CANMGM010000165.1 GCA_947497195.1 Bacteroidota bacterium | reverse complement strand
TTATTGTAAAACCCGGCAGTGATAATGAACGATAATTGCATCTAAAACGTTATCAAGCCATTACGGCTATCCGTTTTTAAACGTTTATAAACGACTACTACCTGACTTGTTTCGTAACTTGACCTCGGGGAGGAGGAGTGGTGGACCCCAATGAAATCGAAACAAATAATAGATAAACGGGTTCTAAACTCAACAATTCATATAAGATTTCATGCGAATATTGGGAACGACCAATATCACGCTATCCAAACTACCAGAAATACCCATTCCAGTAAAAACTCACCTATACAAAATTTTTCACCCAATAATTAAGATACGCTATACGCCATGCAAGCTTTGCGTTGCGATTATCCCCATTTCGAAACGATTCAAGCAATTCTTGCGCTTTATCAAAACGAATAAACGGCAAACCAGCTTTGTCTATTTTCGTTAAAAACGAAAGCTCGTTTCGCAACCATTTGCTCTCGCCCGGGGTCACAAATGCAACCTTATCGGTTCGGTTTTTAATTTTTAACGGCAATGCATCCGCAACCGATTCACGCAAAATCCATTTGGTCATTCCATCGCGAATTTTAAATTCAGGACGCAATCTAAATCCAAATTCAACCAATCTATGATCGAGGAACGGCACACGACTTTCTATAGAGAAAGCCATCGAATTGCGGTCTTCGTAATGCAGCAATGACGGAAGATTACTGTAAAGCATCATGGCTTCGTGTTGGGCATTTACTTTTTCGGAATTCTTTATGGCATAATCGATTCCGAACCGATCATTTTCACACACAAACGCATTGCCGCGACGAAATTCCAATGCAATCAACTTATTCTCATCAAACAGTAAACCCGCAAGTGATTTTTTCATCACATTCTGCCAATGCCCTAAATCGCCTTTCTGATACTTAATCTGATAACTGGCTTCACGCATTGCTTTCCCAAAACGCAATCGTTTTAAATACGAACCATACAAACGATAATATGCATGCATATACCCTCCCAGATAATCGTCGGCGCCTTGGCCACTTAAAATAACCTTGATTCCCGATTTGGCAATTTCCTTCATGATGAAGTATTGCGAAATAGGCGAAGAACCCGGAATCGGAAAATCCTGGTGATGGGTAAACCGATCCAATTCCGAAACGACATCTTCTGTGTTCGGATTCAAGTAGTTTGCTTTTAGCTGATTGCCGTATTTCTGAACAAGTTCATTAACAAATGGGCGCTCATCTATTTCGCCTTTTCTGTCATAAAACACTGTAAATGTTTCTATTTCATGAGCTATTCGGCGCTGCAGCAAGGCCGAAACAATTGATGAACTGTCTATTCCTCCGCTCAGGGTGGCACCAATACGAACATCACTTCGAATATGAAGTTTCAGGCTGTTCGTGAACAAGGCACTGAAGGCGTCGATGGCTTCTCGGTCGGAAATGGATGTAAACTCATGGGGAATTTCCCAATATTGATTCTCTACAACATTTCCATTCTCAAACGTTAAACAACATGCGGCCTGTAATTGCTGAACTTCGGCGTACATTGTTTCTGAGCGATAAGCAATCCAGCCCAATTGTACAAAACGTTTTACCTGCTCCTCATTAAGTGAATTTCGAAAAACCCCTGTTTGGCGCAAGGCCTTCACCTCCGAAGCAAAATAAAATTTCGAACCACTGTGAATGTAATAAAATGGCTTGATGCCAAAGCGATCGCGCGAACAAAATAGTTTGCCACTTTGCCTGTTGTAAATCGCAAATGCCCACATTCCAACAAAACGATTCACACACGAAGCGCCCCATTGTATATAGGATGCCAGTACCACTTCAGTATCGGAATGACTCGAAAATGATACGCCTAGCACTTCAAGTTCTTTTTTAATTTCAAGATAATTGTAAACCTCTCCGTTGAAAACAATACTATAAATGCCCCGCGCCATTGGCTGGTTGCCATCGCTACTTAAATCTATAATACTAAGCCTATTATGAGCTAAACCTGCTCCATCCTGGGTATAAAAACCCGTAAAATCAGGACCGCGGTGTGCGGTTGCGCCTGCCATCTGATGCAAAACATGACCAACCTGATCGCTGTTTAGGGAAGAATCAATTAATCCGTGAATTCCACACATTGGGGCGCTAAATTAATTATTTCGAGCTGCAACTATGCAAACTATCTGAACAGCCTGCATGCCGCTACAGCAATTTTCCATCGATTATAGGTTATATCAGCATTTTCACGATTTAATTCGGGACGAAATACAGCATCAGTTTTACGAAGTGATGCGACCTCATCCAAGCCCGACCATAATCCGGCCTTTAAACCTGCCATGTATGCAACTCCCAACACCGTCGATTCGGTGTAAACCGGACGAGATACTTCGCATTGCAACTGGTTGGCCTGAAATTGCATCAACCAATTGTTGTTGGCGGCACCACCATCTACCCTTAAATTGAGCACCGGGATGCCCGACGCTGCCGACATCAGTTCCATTACGTCGCGTGTCTGATAGGCCAACGATTCAAGTACAGCACGCGACACATGTGCATGCGTACTTCCACGCGTTAAACCTAAAATTGCCCCCCTTGCTTCCTGGTCCCAATAGGGCGCTCCGAGTCCTGTAAATGCAGGAACAACATAAACACCCCCATTGTCGTCTACAGATTTCGCAAGCTGCTCAACTTCATCCGATGACTTTATCAATCCCATCGCATCCCGAAGCCATTGTACCGCCGAACCTGCCACAAAAACACTTCCTTCGAGTGCATAGCAAACGGAATCCTCGGTTGTCCATGCCAATGTACTTAACAATCCGCTTGCTGTTTTAACACGTTTTTCACCTGTATGCATCAGCATAAAACATCCCGTTCCATAGGTATTTTTAACCATTCCAGGCATAAAACATGCCTGTCCGAATAAAGCAGCATGTTGGTCGCCGGCAATGGCCAGAAGTGGAACATCACTGCCTATCATTTTGGCGGGAATGTTTCCGTGATTGTATACCGATGGGTTTATTTTGGGCAGAATCTGAGCCGGTATTCCCATTGCCTGGCCTAGCGACTCATCCCACAATAAGGTGTCGATATTCAATAACATCGTGCGCGATGCGTTGGTGGTATCGGTTGCGTGTATTTTCTGATCCGAAAAATGCCACAGCAGCCAGCTATCAACGGTACCAAAACGTAAATAACCTTGTTCGGCCAGCGCTGATGCGCCATCGATATGTTCAAGAATCCAGGCTATTTTACTTGCAGAAAAATATGCATCGGGAACCAAACCAGTTGCATCGCGAATAACATCTTTTCCTATTCGTTCGGTCCAACGCTCAACAATTTCAGCCGACTGGCGACTTTGCCAAACAATCGCGGGATAAATTGCCTTTCCCGTTCGAATATCCCAAACTATGGTTGTTTCTCGTTGGTTTGTTAATCCCGCCGCTGCAATTTCTGATGCATCTATCCCGGCCTGCTTTATAGCCATTTGCATGGTTTGCACTACCGAAAGCAGCAATTCATCAGGATCTTGCAATACATGGCCAGGTTTGGGAAATTGTGCCTTAACGGGGAGCTGAGCAGAGGACACTATTAAACCATCACGCCCAATAACAATGCTTCGGGTACTGGTGGTTCCTTGGTCGATAGCTAAAATGTAGGACTTGGAACGCATACAACCATTAATTATCTCCTGAATTAAATTTCTGCATCAACTCCAGAGCCGCGTGGTTAACAGAACATTTCATTTGCAAAACATCAACCTCGAATTGATGTAACAATTTTTCGATGCCATCACGCTTCATAAATGTGTTCCAAAGTTCTTCCTTGAGCGAATCGTGTAGCCAACTTACAAGTTGTTTCTTCCTGTTCGACTCGAAAAAGGTGGATTGCCGGCTTGCTTTCTCAAGGCCTTCAATAGCTTGCCAAATTTCGCTCAATCCTGTTTTTTCGATTGAGGAACACAGAAAAACCTCCACCGGCACTTTATTCTCTCGTTCTGGCAAAAAATGCAATGCTCTAATTAAGTCCTGCCGGGCAGCTTTGGCTCGAGGAAGGTTTTCTCCATCGGCTTTATTCACCAAAACAATATCGGCCAACTCGGTAATTCCTCGTTTGATGCCTTGGAGTTCATCACCACTGCCTGCAAGGGCAATAAGCAAAAACAAATCGACCATATGGTGAACCGCTGTTTCATTTTGACCAACTCCAACTGTTTCAACAAGAATTGTATCAAAGCCTGCAGCTTCGCAGAGATAGATGCTTTCACGCGTTCGTCGTGCCACTCCACCAAGATTCCCTCCACTGGGACTTGGCCTGATGAATGCTTTTTCGTTTGCGGCGAGCTCGTTCATCCGGGTTTTATCACCCAATATACTTCCTTTAGCTATTTCAGAACTCGGGTCTACGGCAAGTACAGCGACCTTTCTACCCATTGAACAAAGTAGCGATCCAAATGCTTCGATAAATGTACTCTTCCCTGCGCCCGGAACTCCCGATATGCCGATGCGTATCGAATTGCCACTAAAGGGAAGCAATACAGCAAGTAGATCTTGAGCACTGCGTCGATCTTCTTCGCGCAAACTTTCAACGAGTGTAATTCCTTTAGATAGCGCTGTTCTTGATCCGGTTCGTATGGCCTCAGAAAGTTTATCCAGATCACTTGCCTCTTCGCGGCTCGATCTGATTCGATGGATTTGCTGTTGGCGGTTATTTGTATTTTTTTTCACAGCATCTGATGTTCTGCAAAGCTATAATAACCATTTTCACCAATAATCAAATGATCAACAAATTCAATATTCATCCAAATCGTTGCCTGCTTTATTGTTTTCGTCAATTTAACATCGGCCTCGCTTGGCGTTAAATTACCAGACGGATGATTGTGAAAAACCGCCAAGGCAGAAGCGCTCATCTCGAGGGCGAATCCCAAAATAATGCGGATATCGGCTACCGTACCGGCGATGCCGCCTGTAGAAATTCGCCTCAGCCCCAGAACACGCATCGAGCGGCTTAGTGCCAATGCCCAAAACTCTTCATGTTGAAGATGCGCCAATCGCCCTTTCATGAATGCATAAAAATCGTTGGGCTTGGTCATTTTATTCTTTTCGGGAATCTCTGCAAACTGCCGTCGTCGTCCAAGTTCCATAGCTGCAGCGATAACCATGCTTCTCGCCTGTCCTATTCCTTTAATCTGCTGCAAATGAAGTAATGACTTTTGCGCAAGTTCGGCGAGATTAAAGTTGGATGATTCAAGAACCTGAAATGCAAGCTCAACAGCACTCGAATTTGCTGTTCCACTGCCAAGAATAATTGCCAGTAATTCGGCATCACTCAACGAACCGGCACCGAATGTCTTGAATTTTTCGCGTGGCCGCTCTTCTGCGCTCCAATGTTTAATTGAACCGGGATTAGCTGCCTGCATGGCTCATTGCAGATGAAATGGATGCTTCGTTGAGTGCACTAAATTCATCAATTGCGCCATACACTACATCATCAACGCGCACCAAACCTTCCGTTACCAAACCAATTTCTTGAACCGGAAAATCAACAATTGCAGCCAGATTTCGGAATACTTCCAATTTTTCCGCATTAACCGAAACAATCGCTCTGCTTTGCGCTTCACCAAAAAGGAATGCATCACCGCGCAAGTTTTCAGGTGTATGAATGGCAAATCCCAGATGGCCCGAATACCCCGATTCTGCTAAAGCTACAAACAACCCACCATCTGAAATATCATGAACAGACTCAACA
>CANMGM010000164.1 GCA_947497195.1 Bacteroidota bacterium | reverse complement strand
GCGCAGAAACGGGTATATGTTTAACACAGTCACGGTTGTGAAACAGTATGCAATTAACCCAATTTCGGCAAATTGGTTCCCGTTTAAAACGCAAATGTATGCGCTTTATTTGTCGGGCAATCATATCCCGGAATTTATTAAGGTGTACGGGTTTTTATTCAGCACCGAGCGTTTCGATATTTGATGGTATAAATCCCACCATATATGCCCAATTTCAATGGCAAACCCGCCAGGGATTGTAGGGGAAAGCCCGCAGGACGTTGAGGCGAAGCCGAAACGGCCGAGGACTTGTACCGGAAAGCCCGCCCGTGGCGGCCAAACAATCCTTAAGAATACGATGAATTAAACCAAGGTGCGGTCGATGAGCTTGAATCCTTTGCCGTGCACGTTGAGGATTTCGATGTTTGGGTCGTCGTGTAGGTATTTGCGCAAACGGGCAATGTACACATCCATGCTGCGCGCGTTGAAATAATTGTCTTCAGACCAAATGGCGCGTAGGGCAAAATTGCGTTCGAGCGTATCGTTCTTGTGTTGGCAGAGCAACTTGAGCAACTCCACTTCCTTGGAGGTGAGCTTGTGCACGTTGCCGCTGTGGATGAGCTGGTTGAGCATTGGATTAAACGTATAGGTTCCGATGCTGAATTCCTGCTCGGCGCTCGTGCCATCGCTGCGTTCGGTACGCTTGAGTATGGCTTTGATGCGCATGAGCAATTCCTCCATGCTGAAGGGTTTGGTGATGTAATCGTCGCCACCCACCTTGAAGCCTTCGATGGTGTCTTCTTTCATCGACTTGGCCGTGAGAAAAACAATCGGAACTTCCTTGTTGTGGTTGCGCACCTCGCGGGCCAGCGTGAAGCCATCCATTACGGGCATCATTACATCAAATAAGCATAAATTCCATTTTTCGCGCAAAAAAACCTTAAAGGCCTCTTCGCCATTGGAACATAAATGTGTATGGTAGCCCTTGGCTTCGAGGTACTCGCGTATAATTGAACCCAGATTTGGGTCGTCTTCGGCAATTAAAATTTTCATAATATCTTTTCTTGCACCGTTTCAAAAATCATGCGCAAGAAATTAACTGACAATTCTGCACTTTATTGTGCGGCAGGTTGATTGTAAGGAAGATATACCGAAAATGTACTGCCAACCTCGGGCTCGCTTTCGAGTTTAATTTGTCCGTGATGCATTTCCACAATTACTTTCACGTAACTGAGCCCAAGCCCAAAACCTTTTACGTTGTGAATATTACCGGTTGGAACGCGATATAGTTTTTCGAAGATTTTTTTCTGCTGATCGCGCGAAATGCCAATGCCGTTATCGCTCACCGACAATACAAATTGCCCATTCTGCTCGCGGGTTTCGATTTTAATTTCGGGCGATTCGGGCGTGTACTTCAGTGCATTGTCGACCAGATTAAAGACTACGTTGGTGAGGTGTACCGTGTCGGCCTCGACTTCAAAACGTGTCGCTTTGAGTTGCAAATCAATTTTCACTTTGCGCTTTTCGATGTGCATGCGCATGCTTTTCAAAACGCGTTCGATAATCTGGTGTACATCGACCGTTGTTATTTGCAGTTTGAAATCTGATTTTTCGAGAAGCGCACTTTGCAAAACGTTTTCGACCAATTGCGCCAATCGCTTATTTTCCTCAGCAATCATGCGCGAATAGTTCTCAACCAAACGCGGTGTCTTGGCCATATCGGCATCGTTGAGCGCTTCGCAGGCCAGCGAGATGGTCGAGATGGGCGTCTTGAGCTCGTGCGTCATGTTGTTAATGAAATCGTTCTTGATGTCAGACAGGCGCTTCTGGCGGATAACTGTACCAATGGTGTAATAAAACGTGCCGATGATGATAAGAATAAAGAATGCTGAAGTGGCAAACATCAAACGCAGGTTGCTGAATACGTAGCTGCTTTGCTCCGGGAAATAGAGCATGAGGTAATCGGGATGGTAAAAGATATCGTGCGGAAACAAGCGCATCCTGAAACGCGTTTTCATCAATTCGTGCGTGAAATCGGTTGGATGATCGACAAACATTTTGTTGTTGGTAAAATCGTACAAGCCAAATTCGAAGGGAGTTTTAATGCCGGCAATATCAAACTCAGTGCGTAGCAATGAATCTATTGTTTTCGGATTCACACGCTCCTCAAGGCCGGTGCGCATATTGAGGTCGAACAACTCCTTGAACACGTCGGTAACGAGGCCCGATTTTTTCATGAGACGCTCGAGGCGCTGATCGCCTGATTTGTTGAATGAATTGACAGAACCCGCAACGTCTGAAAAGAAATTTCCGCCGTCGGTTTGTTTTGATTTACGTACCCTGCGGAACTGCTTGCCGGATGCCGAATCGCTGAAATTCTCCTCGATTACTTCCACCGAACCATCGGCATTTAGCTGTCGGAATTCGGCCTGCAGCTCGCCCGGACTTACTTCGTTCCAGAAAACGAGTCCCGAAGTGGTCGTATCTTTTCGGTTAATATTTTGGCGAATCAACGAATCGATTCCCATGAAGAAGGTTTTACCCTGGCGCGAGGCATCAAATTTTTTACGTACGTTCTGCGCAACTTCCTGTTTCTCGATGTGCTCAACAACATTCGACATCACGCTGTTTACTGTGCTTTCGAAGCGTTGCCGCTCAAGGCTTACTGCATTATCGATCCAGTAAATCTGAATGCCGATGAGTCCGATGAGGGCCAGCACCATCAGTACAATGATGAGTCGTATGTTGCTGCGGTTAATCACGTGCTTTGTACAATGCAGCTGCAAGTTCGGCAAATTCGGCCACAGAAAGTTGCTCGGCACGCAGGTTTAGCCAGGCCTGTTCGGCGCCATTCCCAGGGAGCATTGGTTTTAGGGCGTTGCGCAATGTTTTGCGGCGCTGATTAAAGGCGAGTTTAACTACCTGAATGAAAAACTTTTCCGGAACGGGAAGCGTTACATTTTCTTTACGGCGCAGACGAATTACGGCCGATTTTACTTTGGGTGGGGGCTGAAAAACATGTTCGTGCACCGTGAAAAGGTATTCGATGTCGTAATAGGTTTGAAGTATAACACTCAGAATACCATATACTTTGTTGCCATGTTTGGATGCAATGCGTTCGGCAACTTCTTTCTGGAACATACCACAAATCTCACTTACAAGCGAACGGTGTTCGAGGCAGTGAAATAAAATCTGTGAGGAGATATTGTAGGGGAAATTGCCGATTACTGCGCCGTCTGCATCGAGGTAGCGGCTCAGGTCCATGCGAAGAAAATCGCCGGGCAGGATGCGGTCTTTGGCTTGCGGAAAATTTGTTTCGAGGTAGGCTACCGATTCGCGGTCTATTTCGGCAAGCCACAATTCGAAAGGCTTTTGCAGTAAAAATTGGGTAAGTACGCCCATGCCTGGACCCACTTCAATTACTTTACGGCCATCGGTAACACGCAGGCTATCGGCAATGGAAGCGGCGATGTTGAGATCGGTAAGGAAGTGCTGACCAAGTTGTTTTTTGGCGCGAACCTGGTGATGTTGCTTTTTCACACCCATTCGAGCAAGGTTCTGAACGCCACAAATTGGTCGCGGTAACGTGCGGTGTGTTCTGCCTGAAGCGCGGGCGCAAATTCGGCACGATAGCGCTCATAATGTTCCATGCTTGGCGCGGTGTATTGGATGGAATATGTGAATCCTTCGCCTTCCTCAGTACTCAGGACACGTAAAAAACGGTTTTCGGTAAACATGCCGGTGGCGAGTACATCAGGAATGTGTTTGGTTTTCATCCACTGCAGCCAGTCTTCGTGTATAGAAGGATCGAGGTTTACCGTTACGTTGTATAGAATCATGGTTTAAATCTTATTGCACAGTATCTCCGCGCAGGGTTCTGAAACGGTTTCGTGCTTCGACAACATACAGCGAACCCGGAAAGGTAGTAATCAGTTCCTTGTACAAATCCATGGCTTTGTCTTTCTGCTGCAGGCGGTAATCGTAAATGCCAGCAAGAAGCATCAGTGCATTATCGCCCAAAATTTCTTCGCGGTAACTGAGCAGGATTTTTTCGAGTTGTTCACAGGCTTTTGACACTTCGCCCTGTTGAAGAAAAATCTGAGCGCGTTTGAAAAGCAGATCATCGTTCAGGGTGCTTTCGGGGAAAATAGTTTCGAGCGAATCGAGGATTGCAAGTGCCGCCTTGGTATTGTGCTGAAATCCGGCCAGATCGGCCCGGGCAAACATGCGCAACGCCTCACCGGTTGTATCGAAATTGAGGTTATCGCCGATGAGCATGCTCAATTCGAGCGCATCGTTGGCGATGAGTTTTGACGTAGCGGCTTTCAATACATCGAGTTGGGCTTTCGACCATTCGAAATCGCCCTTGTAGTATGCCAGACGGGCGTTTCGGAATTTTGCTTCCTGTCCGAGTGTGTCGTTGCGCATGGCTTTCTCAACTTGGGAATACAACAAGGTCGATTCCCAGATTTCGCCACCCAGTAGTTGAATTTCGGCCATTTCGAGCTTAACTTCATTTAAGGCACGCTGCGAAAGTCCGGCCTGCGGCTCGATAAGCGCTTCGAGCAATGTCAATGCTTCGGCTCCTTTGTTCTGGAAGAAGGCCATGAGGTGCGCTAGACGAATTCCAACCTGTGCCGAAATTTCGCCTGCACCAAGTTCCTCGTAAATAGCCTTCAACTCGCGTTCTGTTTCGGCAATGGCCTCGGGCGCGGGATCAGGCGTTTTCATTAGATTTTTATTAAGCGCCAATCCGTATTCTTTTCGGGCAAAAATGTAATTTTCGGAATTCTTCCCTTTATCGATTACGTACTGATACGCTTTTCGGGCTGTTTCGAATTGCTCGTTGCTTGAGGCCAGTCGCGCCAATTCGAGAACCCGTGCGCCGTTTTCGCGGTTGCGTTTGTCGATGGCTTTTACCTGAATAAGGGCGCCTTCGAAGTCTTTACGTTGTACAAGGTACCAGATAAACACTTCGCTTAGGGCGAGGTTATCGGGGTCTTTCTGGATTTCCTGTAGGAGTTTTACACGGATTTTTTCGGCTATGGCACCATCGGCATCGTTCGCCAGCATATCCTGAATATTCTCCTGGATTGCTTCCATATAATCGAAGGTTTGCGTAGTAAGCAAGCTGAGGTATTCTTCCAGCACCTTTTCGACTTCGCCCTTCTTCCCATACAGGCGTGCCAGCTCCATGCTAAAGGAATACAGGCGAATGGTCGATTTGCGTGCATTCACATAGGAGGCAATCGCTAGATCGATTTTACCTCTTGCTTCGAGTGCCAGCGCGAGCGATTTTACCCGGTCGTCATCTTGGGTTTCGAATTGCTTGAGCAGTTTATCGTAGGCTTTGCGTGCTTTGGATTCGTCGCCTGCTTGTTCGCTAATCCAGATTTGGTCTACAAGGTACGATGCATTGCCGGGGTTTTTGCGCAATTGGCGCGAAGCCAGCTTGTCGGCCTGCTTAAAATCCTTGAGCTGCAAATAGCATTGCAGCAACTGAGAATAGTAGAAGTTAACCGGCTTGGCTTCGTAGAGTTTTTCATACAAATCGGCGGCCTTGAGCCATTCACCGTTGCCGTAGAATTGCGATGCGAGTTGCTCTTCGGTGCTTTGCTCCTGTTCGCCGGGACCGCTTCCGGGTTGGGCATTCAGCCAGCCAAAAGCGGCAAACCACAAAAATAAAAGCAAAACAAACTTCACGTTGTTCATGATGCCACGAAGATACGGATGAAACACAATCTT
>CANMGM010000163.1 GCA_947497195.1 Bacteroidota bacterium | reverse complement strand
CCGCACTCAAGCAATTGAATCATGCCTAAACAGGTAGTTGTTTGCTTTGGTCCGGGTCCGCGCTTTAAAGGCGGCATTCAGAACTACAATACATCACTCGCTTTGGCACTCGATAAACGGGGCGACTGCGAAGTGCATATTGTTTCGTGGACGCAGCAATATCCTGCCATCATTCCCCGCGAGTTTGTCGATAAATCAAGTAAAGCCGATTTGCTCGAAGGAAGCAACGTAAAGGTGCACTACATCACCAATTATAACAAACCTTCGACCTGGCGCGAAACGGTGCGCCTCATTCGATCGCTAAAAGCAAACAAGGTTGTATTCCAATGGAGCATCGCCCTGCAGGGCTTACCGCTTTCATTCATCGCGAAACGACTGCAAAAAATTAAAGGCGTCGAGGTTGTGTTTGATGTGCATTTCGTAAAACAGAAAGAACATTCTGCCATCGACCGTTTATTAACGAAACGAGCCCTGAAGTTTGCCGACACGACTATCGTTCACGCAAAAAAAACCTGGGAAGAACTGAAGGAAGTATTCCCGAACAAAGCATTCCATTATACTGAGGATGGAACGCGCGGAAAAAACACGGTAATAAAACTCTATCATCCCATTTACGGCTTATTTCGGCCCGATCCGAACCTCAATATTGAAGCATTGAAGAAAGAATGGGGACTTAAGAAACATGTATTTCTGTTTTTTGGATTTATTCGCCGGTACAAAGGTCTCGATCAGGCCATTCGTGCATTTGCCGAATTGCGCAAACAGCGCGACGATGTGAGTTTGGTAATAGCTGGCGAGTCGTTCTGGAACACACTCGACCAAAAGAAATGGAGCACGAAAGTGAAGCAGATGCTATTTGGTTGGGCCAAGCGAATTTTGCTGAATAAAAAAGACGACGAACGCGAAGACCAGCCGCTGGAGTGGATTCAAAGACTTGGTATTGAAGAGGATTGCTATGTGGTGAATCGTTTCATTGGCAACGAAGAAGTGCATAAGTATTTCCAGGTAAGCGATGCCGTAGTTTTGTTTTACCGAACTGCCACGCCAAGCGGAATTGAATCGCTGAGTTACAATTTTTCCTTGCCACTCTTGGCAACACGTGTTGGCCATTTTCCCGAAACTATTCAGGATGGATTTAACGGGTATTTGGCAAACGATGGCGACATTGCAGATATGACTCGGGCCATGCAGCGTTTTCTTGAGCATCCCATTCCGCGCGAAAATGTGTTCGAAAGCACCAAGATGATGAGCTGGGAAAATTATGCTTCGGCACTGATGAAGCAATAGGCGAAAATGATAGATTTTTAGCCAATTTTCAGCCAAATTTTCACATCATAACTAAATTGGGTATGTAATAATCTGGCTGTCAATGGTGTTAATAACTCTGTTGGCTGAAATTCGGTGTTAGAAACGCAACAAAATTACCGCAACACTAATTTTACGATATCGGTTAAATACGAAAAACAATATTTACGAGTTAGACAATAATACTTATGAGCTCTTCGCGTGATGTAATAAAATTCGATTCAGGAATCATGAAAAAATCATCGATCTTCGCCCTAACATGCACATTCCTATTCAGCTTCTTTATTGAGAATAGTGCATTCGCAACCGAAAGTATAGTCAAGGTTTCGAACGGATTATCACAGTCAAGTGCTTATGCTGGCGGTTCCTTCCTTGTTAAAATCCGCATCGAGCGGCGCAATCTCGACAGTTTCTTTCAGATTCAGCAGGAATTACCGGCCGGAATGACAGCTACTGGCGTTGAAAGTCAGGGTGCTACGTTTTTATTCAAGGACGGAAAAGTGAAATACTCCTGGCTGCGTTTGCCAGCCGCTGAAGACATCCAGGTTATTTACAAGGTGAAAGTTCCGTTTACGCTCAAGGGTAATTACGAAATAAATGGCAGTTATTACTACATTAATGAAGAAGAAAAGGAAGTATTTGAGTTGCCTTCGTCTAAAATTGAGATTCTCGAAAATGTAGCGCCAAGCGATACCTTAGCCGAGAAAAATCTTTTGGCGATTATCAACAATGAGCCTTCGAAACCCACTTATGTGGCCGAGGAAAAACCAGACCTGTCGTTTAAAATTCAAATTCTGAGTTCGACACGCAAGCTCGACCGCGATTCGATTCGTAAAGTGTATAAAATCCGCGAGTCGGTAGTAGAAGAGAATTACAATGGGCTGTACAAATACACAGTTGGCAATTTTGTGACGTACGAAGAAGCAAGAGATTTCAAGAATCAGCTCGATTTTCAGAAGTATATACCGTTTGTAATAGCTTACAACCGTGGTGCCCGCATTACAGTAGGTGAGGCAATGCAGCTTGCAGCGCGCCGCAAAACCATCGTAAAATAAGTAGATAGTGTCGGTTGCGCATCGAGTTATTGCATCAAATTTTCCCGTGTTTTTCAGATAGTTTTCCGACCTTCGTACGATGAGGTTGTTGTTTGCACTATCGCTTCTTTTTCTAATCCAATCTGCCCGGGCGCAGGTCGATAAAGTTCGTTTCGACGTTCCGAAAGAAATTTCGGTAGGGCAAACCTTCGAATTGGGAATACACTTTTCGCTTACCGCTCCTGCAGGAATGGCGCGTTTACAGCTCGATTTCCCGAAAGGATTCGAAGTACAGGAAGGTAAAAATTCAGGCGCACTATTTACGTTTTCATCCAATCTGCTTCAACTGCTTTGGGTGCAATTGCCCCAGGCCGACAGCATGCATTGCACCGTAAAGGTTCGGTGTTTACCGGGTTATGGTGGTAAGGCCGAAATTCCCTGTCGGTTCTATTATCTCGAAAACGGAGTGCGAAAGGAAATCGCTTTAAATTCCTGCAAATTAAACATCACCGGCGAAGCAGGAAGACGTTTCATGCCTGTAAAGCGTGAAGAATCGAAACCAATTGCTCCGGCTGCCCCGAAAACCGGAGGACAAGCATCTCCTGAGTCGGGTAAAACGAAGGCTGTTCAGGCAGATGCAAGTAAAAACAAAGGAAACTCAGAAAAGGCTACAACACCCCAAAAAGTAAGCGAATCGAGCCCTAATGTCGATAATTCATCGAAAGCCAATTCCGAGAAAACCGAAATGCAGGTTAATTCACCTAATGCCAAAGGAGCCGACAAAGAAAATCCCAAAGAAGTTCAAACTGAGAAGTCTGACAAAACCAAGAGTTCATCATCCAACGGGATTACCTTTCGAATACAATTAGCCGCATCTTCAGAGAAAAGTTTGCCCGAGACACTGGCTTTACGATTTAATGTTAAACCCACAGAAATTGTCGAAGAATTTCACAACGGTATGTATAAGTACACCACCGGAAATTTCAATAATCTTGCTGGGGCGCGTGATGCAATGGGTAAAAATCAGGCTATGAAAACAGGCTGTTTTATTGCCGGTTACGAAAATGGAACACGCATCGCCTTGGAAGATGCCATCCGCTTATCGAAGAAATAGATGGCAATTTACACCCAAAAACAGCGCACTTGGCTCATTACAGCTCTAACGGCAGTTGTTGGTGTCTTTTTACTCTGGATTTTAAGAGACCTATTTCCTGCATTCTTAGGAGCGGTGGTGATGTACGTTTTGTTTCGCCCATTCTTCGGACAAATGATTGTGAAATGGCACTGGCCCCGATGGCTTGCAACGTTGTGCGTGGTGCTGGTGTCGTTTACCTTGCTGGTATTGCCGTTCCTAATTGTAGGCGTAATGATTACCGAAAAGGTTCAGGAGCTGTTTCAGCATACCGATCGGATTAACGATGTACTTGTGCAGGTGCAGCAATTTGTTGGCTTTGATTTCCACGATCCGGATTCGGTTCAGCGCATAATTGCTGCCGTTCAAAGTGATGTATTTGGCGGATTCAGCTGGTTTTTATCGGGAGCCGGCAGCATCCTGCTCACTGTATCGATGATGTATTTCATGCTGTGGTTTATGCTAATGAATCACTTGAAGTTTGAAACATCCATCCAAAGGTTTTTCCCGTTTACACGTGCCGAAGTCGACGAATTTGCCGAAGAACTTAAAAGTTCCACGTTCGGAAATGTTCTCGGTCAGGGCTTAATCTGTTTGGTGCAGGCCATTTCGCTCGGAATCGGCTTTGTTATTTTTGAACTGCCCGATCCATTCTTTTGGGCCACCATTACCTTCTTTATTTCATTTTTACCCGTAATCGGAGCACCTATTGTTTTCGTGCCAGCAGGATTAATTTCGTTGGCCTATGGCGATGCAACAGCAGGGTATGGAATTCTTATCTGGGGATTTCTTCTGGTAACCAATATCGATAACCTGCTGCGGTATTTCATCTCGAAGTATTTCGCCGATACGCATCCACTCATAACGATTATTGGCGTGATTGCCGGCATACCCGTTTTTGGAATTCTTGGTCTGGTTTTTGGCCCGCTGCTAATATCTTGGTTTTTGCTTCTTCTAAAAATTGTATTTAAAGAAAAGAATCAGCATCACTAGAATTAGTGATTGAGAATAATAGGATTTTTACCACATTGCACCTATGAAATCTATTTTAAGTTTAGCGCTGGCTTTTGGTGTCATCGTTTTGGGATCATCGGGATGTTATTACGATGTTGATGACGAATTAAACCCCAAAGACACAACTTCGATTTGCGATACAGCTGCGATGGATTACGCTTCAATACGTTCGGTTTTTGATAATGGCACCTGTCTTAACTGCCACAGTGGTGCAAACGCTGATGCAGGCCTTGATCTTTCAACGTATGCCGGCACAAGTCAATATTTAAATTCTTCAGCTTCTACATTGATTGATCGAATAACTGTTGGAAGCACAGGTGATATTATGCCTCCGTCAGGTCCTAAACTCAACGATTGCAACGTTTCAAAAACCAGAGCCTGGATTAACGCAGGTTTTCCCCAGTAAATTCAAATCCTCATCATAATGAAAAATTCATTTTTAGCAGTTTCGTTTGCGCTTTTGACGCAGGCAGCCATTTCGCAAGACATTCACATGACGCGCAGTGCGAAAGTATCGTTCTTCTCAACTACGCCGGTAGAAAATATCGATGCGGTGAATAAGGAAGCAACATCGTTTATCAATACCAAAAGCGGTGAAATCGTTTTTGCTGTGCTGGTTAAGAGCTTTAAGTTCGAAAAAGCCCTTATGGAAGAGCATTTTAACGAGAATTATATGGAGAGTACGAAGTATCCAAAGTCTGATTTCAAAGGAAAAATTACCAATCTTTCTGAAATAAATTTCGCGAAAGATGGTGCCTACAAAGCCAAGGTGAGTGGTTCACTTACCATGCATGGTGTAACAAAAACGGCAAATGCCGATGGCACAATTACGGTGAAAGGCGGTAAAATTGCTGCGACCTCAAAGTTCATGGTAAAATTGGCAGATTACAAAATTGAACGCCCTGCTGTTGTTTCCGATAAAATTGCAGAAACAATCGAAATTACGGTTGATGCTGCATACGAACCAAAGAAATAATAGTTTTAATACGGGCCGAAAGGCCCTTTTTTTATGACAAAGCAATTACATATATTCCTAATGGCGTGTTTCATCGCCATTGTTCCTTCTGGATTATTTGCGCAAAACACCGGCGACGATTTATCGAAATTACTCGATGAGGCCGTTACGAATCAGGACGAGATTCAATATGCTACGGCAAGTTTCAAGACAACGCGCTTAATCAACGGGCATTCGAGCGAACAGGTGCATGCCGGCGTTCTCGATATGCGCATTTCGCATCGTTTTGGT
>CANMGM010000162.1 GCA_947497195.1 Bacteroidota bacterium | reverse complement strand
TTCTCAACAGACCTTACCGATGGCCAGATGATTATGACACTTCAGGGATCTGATGTTGAAGTAACCATCAATGGAAGTGGCGTATTCATCAACAATGCACAGGTAACAGTTGCCGATTTGGAAGCAGAAAATGGTGTAGTACACGTAATCAATGCAGTATTATTACCTCCAGTAATCCCTGCTACAGTGGTTGATATCATCGTAAACAGTCCAGATCATACCACACTCGAAGCTGCTGTAATTGCTGCAGGTTTGGCTGATGACTTATCTGGAACTGGTCCGTTCACCGTATTCGCTCCAACCGATGCTGCTTTTAATGCATTGCCTGCCGGAACTGTTGCTGCGTTATTGAATGATATTCCTGCCCTTACCAACATCCTTACATATCACGTAGTTGGTGCTGAAGCTTTCTCAACAGACCTTACAGATGGCCAGATGATTATGACACTTCAGGGATCTGATGTTGAAGTAACCATCAATGGAAATGGCGTATTCATCAACAATGCACAGGTAACAGTTGCCGATTTGGAAGCAGAAAATGGTGTAGTACACGTAATCAATGCAGTTCTTTTGCCTGCTTCTGTAGGTATCTCAAGTGTTGAGGCTGCTAACTTCGAAATTTATCCTAACCCTGCTAGCGAGATTATCAATGTTCGCAGCGCAGTGGCAATGACTGAAATTCGCGTTCTCGATATCAATGGACGTAATGTAATGAACGTTGCACTAAACGGAGAATCTGTATCAAAAGTTGATGTGTCTGAATTAAATGCAGGTATCTACATGCTTGAAATCAGAACTGCTGAAGGTTCATCTTTCCGCAAAGTGAGCATCAATTAAGTTTTATTCCGATGAGCCTCTGCAAAAGATTGGTGCAGAGTGAGAGGTTCACCGGATTTTTTAAAAGCGGCAGGGATTTTTCCTTGCCGCTTTTCTTTTTTTCGCATCTTTATAATTCAAGTTATCTATAACATGAATCATCGTATACTATTATCACTTTGCCTTATTATCCCGACTTTTTTCTCTGTTTACGCGCAA
Organism: Bacteroidota bacterium; assembly: GCA_947497195.1. Taxonomy (GTDB): domain Bacteria; phylum Bacteroidota; class Bacteroidia; order M30B66; family M30B66; genus CAMCXT01. The sequence goes on along the minus strand of CANMGM010000162.1, from coordinate 4,707 downwards.
AGTCGGAAAATTCAATTTGTGCACAACTCGGTCGATTCTGCTTTAGATACTGTGGATGTTTACCTCAACAATTCGTTGCTTTATGATAATCTACTATTTCGGCATGCTACGCCATTTCTCGAATTTGCTTCCTGGGATAGCAGCAGCACAGAACGTGTTCATATTTTGGCGAATGGCATCAACGATACGCTTTTCTCCTTTCTAAACTGGAATCTTCCACCAGCCGATGGCCTATATCAGGTAGTGATGAATGGTGTTTATTTTTCGGGCGAATTCCCCGGCACCCAGTTCATTCACTTCGATGTATCGGCTGAAACAGAGTTAAATGCCAGCAGCATTGAGCAATTCAAGCTTCGGTTTCACCATGGTGTAGATGATGGTCCGGCATTAGACATAGGCGAAAGCAGCAACGCTTTTCCGGATATCTGGGCCGAGAGCATTGCATACGGAGGCTTTAGCCCCTACATTGAGCGCAACGACAGCATTTACCGTGTTGGAATTTTTTCGGATGAGATTCTGGTGCTAAATTATGCCGGTTATTTTAACGATGACAACTACCTAGGTAAAGCAAGTACGCTCATTCTATCGGGACTTGCGGGCCCCGAATTTATTGAAACAGAGCTTACGGTGTCGCTTTACCAGATAAATTCCGAAGGAGGCCCCTTTGTTAAATTATTCCCGGCAACGGTTCTCGATACCGCAATCGTGCAATTCATTCACGCTTCGCCAAGCAGTGATTTGGAAATGGTCGACGTTTACCTCAACAACGAAATGTGGTTGAATGATTTTCAAACTTTGCACGCAACGCCATTTTTGAAAATCCCGGCAAACCGAAACATAATGCTTGCCGTTTGCTCGGTCCAAAGCACATCGAGCAATAATCCCATTTTCACTTCTTTTTTTAATCTCCCTATTTCGACGCAAATTGGAATTCTAACAGGCCAATCAAGCAATGTTGCCGAGCCAATTCACCCACTTCAGTTCGTATGGCGCGATAATTCACGACAAATTGCTTTAGAAACCGACGAGGTAGATGTATTGTTCTTCAACTCCGCCATCGATCTCAACAGCTGCGATATTCGTGCGTTTGAACCCGTGAATTCTGCACTTTGCCAAAATCTTAACTATGGAACTTTTTCCAGCGTAGGGTACATCAGCATCCCTCCATACGCGTATCAATTCAATATCCTCGATAGTTCGAGCACAAACACGTATGCAAGCGTTCGCTTCGATGCTACTGCTCTCGCAGGCAATGCAACTGTAGTCTTGCTCACCGGAGCTGTTAATCCTGAGCAAAACCCCGATGGATTTGCATTGGGCATGCATTACGCAAGCCAGTCTGGCGGTATGCTCATTCCTTGCACCATCACCACCGCACAAGAAACAATACGCGATAATTCTCTTTTTACACTCTACCCGAATCCCGCCGATGAAGTGTTAAAAGTTCAGTTTAAACCTGGCGCCAAGGCAGAATCGGTTTCTATCGAATTAATGGATGCCATGGGGCGGCTTGTTTATAAAGCGTTCAGCGCCGATATGGTTCACGAAATTTACCTGTCTGAATTTCCCAACGGACTATATTTCCTTCGGATTTATGGTTCGAAAGGCAGTTTGACACACAGCGTTTTAATTGTGCATTAACAGCGCTGCACTTATTTGCCTACTTTTACGGCATGAAAGCGGCAAGCAAGGAAGCGTGGTTTGAGCGTTGGTTCGATTCGCCCCATTACCATACGTTGTACAAGCATCGCGATGAGCATGAAGCACGCTACTTCATTGAAAATCTTATACATCACCTTAAGCCGCCAGCAAATGCCAATATGCTCGATTTGGCCTGCGGACGTGGGCGTCATTCCAAATTCCTTCACGAACTTGGGTTTCGTGTTACGGGAGTAGACCTATCACCTGCCAGCATTGAATATGCCCAGCAGTTTGCTGCAGAAGGCCTTCAATTCGAAGTGCACGATATGCGCAATACCTTGTGCAGTAACATGTACGACTATGTATTTAACCTGTTTACCAGTTTTGGTTATTTCGATTCTGATTACGAAAACCTACGCGCTATCGATACTATGGCCACCGCATTGAATCGGGGTGGCATTCTGGTGCTCGATTACCTCAATGCCGGTTTAATTGCCAATCAGAAGCAAATTACCGAAGAAAAAACAATAGATGGTTTGCATTTCACAATTCGCAGGTACGTTGCCGATAAGCATGTTGTAAAAGATATCGTTGTGTCTTGTGCCGATGCTGTTTCACACTTTTCAGAACAAGTCGAATTGCTTCAAAAGGAAGATTTTGAGCGGTATTTTTCCGAAGTTGGTTTAAGCATAGAAGACTGCTTTGGAGATTACGACCTCAATCAATACAATCCGGCGGCTTCTCCACGCTTGATCTTTATTGCCCGAAAAAAATGATTGGCACCTTAGAACTTTCCATCTTGTTTTTTGCTGCTGTTTTTAGTGGGTTGCCGCTTTTCTGGATTCCATTGAAAAATGAACTTTTTCAAAAACTGCTGCTTTCCTTCAGCGGTGCGTTTATTCTCGCACTTTGTCTGTTTCATTTGCTCCCCGAAGTTTACATAGGACTTGAACCAGAAACGGCCGGCTTGTTTTTATTTGCTGGATTCCTGCTTCAACAGGTGCTCGATTATTTTTCGGGCGGAATTGAACACGGGCATGCGCATCACGACCATACGCATGAACACAACAACCACAATCATAGGCCTCATTTTCCGGTTTTGATGCTCACCGGTTTGTGTATCCATGCATTTGTCGAAGGGCTTCCGCTTCTACATACTTCATCCGGAAACAGCCTTTTCAGAGGGATTCTGCTGCATAACCTTCCCATTAGCATCGCCTTTGTGAACATACTTTTGGGGCAGGGTATTCCCAAGCGTCAAATCCTTGCCGCCTTAATTCTTTTCGCAGCCATGACACCACTTGGAGCTCTTTCGGCAACATTTCTGCCTATGCAGGTTGGTTCAATTGGCCCCTATTCCCTAGCAATTGTTATCGGAATTTTCTTCCACATCAGTACCACCATTTTGTTCGAATCGGATCAGAATCACCGCTTCAACCTCATCAAGTTTGGGTCGGTTATTTTTGGCGCTGCGCTAGCATTCGCTTTGCATTAGCGATTTTGCCCTTCGTGTATTTTTTTGTGGGCGGCAGCACCGCGCTTTCCGCTCATAGTGCCCCTCATTTCAATCGGGTCAGCTACCCGCTTCAATCGCTGCCGCTTATGCGTTCCTGCATAATCATCAGCTTTAACCCAGAATATGCATTAGGAAATCTATTCCGAGCCTAAACTGCTTCAAATCAGGATCCGCCAGGGGCGGAAACATATCTTCTCAAACCGTAGCGCTGCTACGCTTTTCGAATCTAAGTTTCTGATTTTTTGTGTCTTAGACTCTCATAACGAAGTCCTAACGCATAATCTGGGTTTAATTTGAAGAAGCGACGGGTATAGAATTCGCACATGTTTTGGCGCAAAATCTATTTGGAACAGTTGATATGCCTATGCTTAGTCGTGCTCTGCCTTGCGAAGCCGACCTGAATCAGAAAACGAATCCTAGAATTTTATTTTGCCACTGGCGTTAAATACCCCATCATTAAAAAACTGAAACATAATTTCGCTGCCTACAATTGTGCCGGTGCAGGTTACCACATTACCCAAGTGTATCAATGGCTCCATCGATACCATTGAATTGGGGCAATCGAAATTAAGTACCACTAGAAAAGGGGTTAAGCCCACAACCTCTAGTTGCCCGTTTGTATTGTAGGAACAAGTTATTGCTTTATTCTCAAGAATTCCATTAATCGCGTAAGTTATTTCGGCAATGGTGTAGTTACGAAACGCATATCCGCAGTTAGGTCGATACACCATGTACACCGTTTGGGTTTTAACGGCATTGTTCTCATTTGGCACAGCAACCGAAAGTGTGCAGGGGTAAGCTCCAGGAGTTACACCAAACTGATTAAACGTCATGTCGAACGCTCGGCTTTCGTTTGAGGGGATATTGAGCGTGGTTCCACCATTGTAAAACGAATCGAACAAGCCCGAGAAACTGGAAATAAACGATTTTCCCGAAGTACTTTGAACAGCAACGGGATAAGGCAATGTACCGGAATGCTCAAACACCAGCGAATCGGCTGCAATAAATGTAAACGCGGTAGGTTCGGGTTGAGGTTGTTCGTCTTTTTCACAGGCTGTGAAAAGGAGCCCAATTAACAGGCAATGGAAGACAAAACATCTATTTTTCATGCGCTAAAATTAACAATTCAGTAGAGCAAATTGAAGTATTAAAAGATTGGCTGACGCTAGCGTTCGGAAAAGCTGTCTCAAATGGACAATAAAAAAACAGCTAAGCGAGTCGAACTTTCATAAAATACTGTACGCCCGAAAACTGCCGGCATCCATCTAATGGCTTTCAGTTCTGCAATTTATTAATCCTCTTTACTAAATACAATATCAAGTATAAAAACACTTTGGGATTTGTTGGCAGGCAACATCGATATTGAGCTTACGCCTACCCTAAAGTATGGATTAAAACTTTCAAAAAGCTTCCCATTGATTATCATCTGCCCACTTTCTTTACCTATTGAGTATGGCGATACACTTTTTTCTGAACTTGAATCGGATAAAATAGGATATACTGAGTGCAGTAATTTCTCGTATTCCTTATCAACACTGTCTTTGCTGGAA
>CANMGM010000161.1 GCA_947497195.1 Bacteroidota bacterium | reverse complement strand
TCCAAAGCGATCAATTCACCACGAGAATGGTGCCCTGGTGGTTTTCGTCTACAATGGTTCCGCAACTCGATTTATAGGCTACGGTGTAGAAGTACATTCCCGCAAGCGTTTCTGGTGTCGTTGTCCAGAATTTCGACTTCTCTTCTTCGGAATCAAACACCAGTTGCCCCCATCTGTTGAATACCACCAAGGTATAGGTGTCGAAGATTTCAGTAATATCAAAATCGGGTTTTGCAGGTAAAAATGGTCTCCAGAAATCGTTTTTTCCGTCGCCATTGGCCGAAAGCACATTCGGAAATTGCAGCGTCTTTAAATCAATCCCTGCAAGTTCAGACTCCTTTACTTCAACACTTGCCGTATCTCTACAGCCACTCGAAGTTTCGAGAACCTGCAATGTATATGTACCCGGTAAGATACAGGCTGGATTTTCAATTTGACTGAATAGTGTGTCCAGTCCGTTCGCAGTTAAAGCCGACCAAGCATATTGAACCGTTTGTTCCGGACTAAGTTCCACACCCTGAATCCGAATTTCGGGATTGGCACACGACAACGAATCTTGCAATTCAGTAATGGTAAGTTCTATTTCGTGATTTGGAACCGTTATTTCCTGTTCGATTTCGCAGCCAAGGCTGTCGGTTACTTTTAAAACGTAAAGTCCAGAATCGATTCCGTTACCGCTCGTTTCGTCCAGTTCAACACCATCGAGTTCGAAAAGAATCGGAGCGATTCCTCCTTCAAGATAGTTTGCTTCCACAGCTCCGTTTATACCGTTGCAGGCATTGGTAACGCTGTATTCAAATGTAACAGGAGCCACGATGTTAATCTGAAATGCCGTATCGACAGCGTTGTTGCCACAGATGTCTTCTACATTACCCGAAATGTTGGTAATCGAGACAGTATATACGCCCTCTTCCGTTAATCCATTCTCGAGCGATAGGAAAAAATCGATCTGAGAATTAGCTCCCGGATTTGCAGCGTAAACCGTGTCAAATGGAATAACGGTACCACCCGGAGTAGTTATGGTAAAATCCTGAACCTGAACAGATGATAAAAGCAATGCTTCGCTGAACAATACGCTAAAATCCTTATTTCCACATTGCGGAATAACCGAAACCACTTCGGGTACACTCGTGTCATAAATCTGAGCCGTACTTTGCGTGAAGTCTATAGAATATCCGTTTTGGCTGTTAGACCAATTCATTACAACAAGAGCAAATGTTTGCCCGCTATCGACCTGAAGATCCTGATTAAACGCAGGCCCGTTAAGGTCTCCGGGCCCATTTGAGTTCCCCGTTCCTCCATTGGTGGAGGAAATTCCGGTGGGACCGTTACTTGTGAATGACCCATAAGAATTGCAGCTTACCTCGGGCGACGAACCATCCTGTGCAACAATTCCGGCACATCCTCCATTGGTAATATCAAAAAGCCCCCAGTCGTAGTCGTCGAGATCCTCGGCTGGATCTATAACGAAACTGATTGTACCCGCCTCCTGTGCAGTGAATGTGTACCACAGACTCATCGTTTCAGTACCCTGGTTACAACCTCCTGTAAATTCATATACATTCCCTGTACCGGGAGGCGCCGTTTCCTCGGTATAAATGCCGCCACACAACACAATTGACCCTTCGCAATCGCCAGTGCTGCCTTCAAGCAATTTTTTAAAGCTCTGCGTTGATTTACTTTCGCTGATTTTTTGCGTATAATGTTCTGCTGTTTTATACTGCGCAAACGATTGGCTAACAAGTGCAAAACTAAATATGCTTAACACGAAATGCTTCATAATTCGAATCATAAATTTGCGGTTAAATTAAGCTAAAAAATATTTTCTGCAAACTTATCCCAAAGGTTAAAATAGTTTAACACATTTTTTTCTGCTTTCAATATTTATCATGGTGTATATTTGACACCAATTTGAATTTGTTATGAAGTATCTTGGAAATTTTATCAGGTCAGTTGTGTTTTTTGGCTTGTTGCAGGGAAGCCATCTCGTTGCCCAGATTTTTGAACCAGAAGGTTTAAATATGCCGGGAACGTGGAACAATTTTGTAAATCCTCCCGCCTCAGGCTCCGATGTTGGAAGCGAGTTTCAGGTAAATCAAGGCAAATTAAAACTCATTACAACCGGTACACGGAGGTGGCAAACCGGATTTTATTGCAACGACACTACCGAGTTCTCTCCCGGTTCTCAGAATTTTCTTTTCACAAGTGGCCCTATAAACAATGCTTTTGCCAATAAATGGAGCGGTACAACTGCGGTTATAGATCAGCTTCAGAACTATACTTTCAACAACAATGCGCTTCCCGATAATAGCATAGATCTCGATTCTGGCTTTTTTTATACCATGAACTGGCGCGATGCCGGCTATGCTGCTACTCAGGCCATTTTTATGAAGACACAATTCGAGCCGGTTGTTCTGGATTCGCTCTTTACCGATGCGCCGCTGAATCAGGTTTTTCCGGATCAGGAAATTGCCGTTACCGTTTTATTAAGCGGGGCTCCATCGCCCGAAGAACGTTTCTTTTTACGCTATTCTTTCGACGGATTTGCAGGCTCGTTTGTAATTCCAATGTCAGTTATCGGCAATCAGGCCTCCGCTGCTTTGCCGGGTTTCCAGGCAGGAAGCCAAATCAATTTTTATGTCTTCTCGAGTACCATTCAGAATCCAACAAGCAATTACGACATGCTAACGCTGCGGTTTCTGAATAACGGCGGATTGAATTTTGGATTTTCCGTGATTAACGAAGCTACACTGTTGAATTTAGGCCCCGATTTTTCGGTTTGCGAAGGAAGCGGACCATGGGATCTCGCAGTTCCGGATCAGTTTGATAGTTGCCTTTGGTCAACCGGTTCAACCGATAGCGCAATCGTTATCAATGAACCGGGGACATATGCGGTTCAGGTAACATTAGGCGCAGTGACGGTGGCTGATACCATAACGCTTTCATTGCTCGATTTGCCTGTGTTTAATTTGGGTTCCGATATCAATCATTGCGGTAACGAACCATTGGAACTTAACACCGGTTTGGCTATTGGTGCTGCAGGCGATATAATTACCATTACATACGATGCAAGCCAAGGGCAAACACAACTCGCCGATTTGGACACATCGCTGGATCGGATTTATTTGCATTCGGGATACGAAGCTGTTCCATTCGGTGGAGCAGTAAACTGGGTTGGTAACTGGGGCGCTGACGACGGTTTGGGAGAGATGACTTACCTGGGGAATAACCTTTGGACCATTACCTTCAACATTTTTGAATATTATTCGATACCTGGAAATGCACCAATTAGCGGATTATTCATCGTTTTTCGCAATGCAGATGGTACGCTAACCGGTAAAGACGATGCCGGGAATGATATTTTTCTGAGTCTTCAGCAAAATCCACCATCTTCATCATTCTCAGGTATTGAAGCATCCATTGAAGCTGAAGGAATTCAATCTGTTGTATGGAATACCGGTTCGGAATCATCGGCTATTGCAGTAACTCAAAACGGCGTTTACACTGCTACGGCAAGCACTGCTCAAGGATGTGTTTATTCCGATTCGGTGGCCGTTAATATTCTTGAAGTTCCTGCATTAAGTCTGAATGAAGATACAGTTGTTTGTTCCGGGAATTTTGATCTTGAACTACAGGCCAACGGAGCGTTCGAATCATATGTATGGAGCACTGGCGAAACTAGCGCTTCAATTTCTGTCAATAGCCAAGATGCCTATTCTGTAACCGCAACGGCCCTCAACGGCTGTACAGCAAAAGATACTGTAAACATAACAGTCTCACTCTTCACCCTTAGTTCTCAACTCAACGAATCGTATTTATCATGCGGAGGGACAACGGTTTTATTGAATCCCGGTTTCTTCCTTTCGCCTCAAGGCGACTCGCTTACAATTGTTTACGATGCAACCCAGGGGCAGTCGCAACTGCAGGGAGCTACTTCTGTTTACTTCCATTCGACTTACGAATTCGCACCATTTGCGGGTGGTGTTGAACCTTGGGTAGGCAACTGGGGGCTGGACGATGGCCTCGGACAAATGACTTCACTGGGAAATGATGTATGGAAGATTACGATAAATGTTTACGATTATTATGGTGTTCCTCTTGATTCAGCGGTTAACGGATTGTTTATGGTTTTCCGCAATGTTGATGGAACCTTAACCGGAAAAGATGAATTAGGCAACGATATTTTCCTAAACCTCAGTACACCGGTTCCATCCTCTGCTTTTGGAGGCATTACAGGAAGCATTCAGCAAAGCGAAGTTGTTTCAATTGCTTGGTCTGATGGAAGTACAGGAGCTCAATTGAGTACAAATCAAGCCGGCATTTATTCTGTAAATGTAATATCGGATGACGGATGTACCCTCAGCGATTCGACCGAAGTTATTGCAGTGCCAGGAGCGCAGGTAAACCTCGGCGCAGACCGTATTCTTTGTTCGGGAGAATCTGCAAACTTGAATGCCGGTTCGGGTTTCGCAACATATACTTGGAATAACGGAGCTACTCAAAATTCTATTTCGGTGGCAACTGCCGGAACGTATTCGGTTGTAGTATCTACATCTGAGGGCTGCGTTTCTGGCGATACAGTGAATGTTCAGGCAATCAATCCCCCGGTTGCAGCGTTTTCGGTTGGAAATATTCTCGATTCATCGGCTAGCTTTATCGATATAAGCACAGGACCTGCGAATTATGCATGGGATTTCGACGGTGATGGACTTACCGATAACAACCTTAGCGGAAATGTGCAATACACTTACGATCAATCAGGCATTTACACGGTTACCCTTGTGTTGACGAATTTCTGCGGATCAGATACCGCAAGCGCTAATGTTACCATAAACATTACTGGAATTGAAGATTACGCGGCCGAAATCCCAAAGCTGCGTATTTTCCCCAATCCGGCTGAATCGTTCGTTCGCATTGCTTCTGATATAGATTTGCCCGCTACCGTTGATGTTTTAGATTGCACTGGTCGGATGGTCATACACAGCAATCTGGGTGCAGATCAAATTATCGATCTTGATGAGCTTACTCCCGGATTGTATACTATTCGCATTCGCAATGCAAATTCCACTATCAGTGCCGGGCTTATCAAGCGATAGTTTTTGCGGCTTAATTTCAATTCGACCCTGTGAAGGATTTAAGTACCTTTGGGCTGAATCGAAATTCCATGAAAAATAGAAGCAAGTTCACTTCCGTTTCGGTTGTTTATGCCTTGTGTATTTTCTTCGCTGTATCGCGGTTTCTCTACTTTGACGCCGAGAAACTGCTTCCTCATGCAGGTGTTGATTATACCCATTTAGCGCAATGGACAAACGCATCGGTTCCGGATTCCCTGCTAAGCCAAATTTCTCAGGAGGCAAGCCTACAGCAACAATCCGGATTAAGTAAACCCGCTTCCTTAGCCGCAGCACCTTTTTTTTGGGCAGCGTTAAAGGTATCGGGTAAATCAGAATTCAGCCCAACTGTGTTGGTTATTTTTGAATTGCTTGCTCTTTGCCTGGTCATGATTTCTATGTGGTGGCTTCGTAAATTCTTTCGCAATTTTTTCGACGATGCCTACTCGATTTTCTTCATCCTGGTAATTGCACTTGCAACGCCTGTTTATCTAAGTTTTGCGCTAAATGGCTTAAGTTCCGACCTATTCGAATTCGCTTCAATTTCCGGTGCGCTCTATTTTATCTCATTATGGCACAAAGAACCCGCTCCACGCAATGCAGTAAAACTCGTATCGACGTTAACAGTTTCTGTTTTTCTA
>CANMGM010000160.1 GCA_947497195.1 Bacteroidota bacterium | reverse complement strand
TTTAACACCAACGAAGGCAACGGCTCTGTAACCATTGGAACACAAGTAGGCCTGTCGTTTACGAATACCGATTCGGTTACGGTAAATGCTTCGCCCGCTTCGCCTACAATTTTCGGTACCGACACCTTGTTTTGCGCGGGCGATTCGGCCATCCTTACCTTGCCTCAGGCTGCATTTTACCAGTGGTCGCGCGATGGAATCGAATTGCTTTCGGCCAATAACGATTCACTTGTAGCATTCGATTCGGGCAATTACACCGCCGAAATTCGCTCCGATCAAGGTTGTGCTGCATTTTCAGACACGTTTACCGTCCAGGTTGAGCCATATCCATATCAGCCTTCATTTATCTTAAACCCAATTACCGAAGCGTTCTTCTACAATCCAGGTTTGCCCTACAACTGGGTTTGGCTGCTCGATGGCGATACACTTGAGGGCACCGAAAATGCCACCAATTACCAACCGCTCGTTCCAGGTAATTACAGCATTGTGGCTTCAAACGGATATTGTGAATCCTACTCAGAACCTGTGTTTTTTACCAATGTTGGGATTGAAGCCTTGCCAACGGAGCTCGATGCGTTGATTTATCCGGTACCTTATCACTCCGGTCTTTTGCACATTGCATTGAAAACAGTATCCACAGAGGCTGTACATGTTAATTTGTATGATTCGCAAGGCAAACTGTTGCAATCGCAGATTTATAAGTCGGGTTCAGATGTACTGAACTTCAATCCGGGCGAATTATCGGGCGGTATGTATTTTCTGCAGATTGGCAGTGGGGGCAAAAGCATGATGCGCAAATTGCCCGTTGCCAATTAGCGTTCTGCCGGAAGCACAAAACGATACCCAACACCGCGCACCGACTGGAAAAACTCCGGTTCAGCTGGATTGCGTTCGAAGTATTTTCTGAAATTGAGAATAAAATTATCGATGGTTCGCGTGGCAGGGATAATATCATATCCCCAGACCGTTTCGAGAATCTGTTTCCGCGATACCACTTCGTTTTGGCGTTCGAGTAACAGTTTTAGCAATTGCATTTCGCGCTTCGACGGCTGAATCTTTTCTCCGGTACGTGTGTGAATCTCAAATTGATTGAAGTGAATTGTATTTCCATCGAATCGGAATACATCGTGCTGCAAGTGCTGCGATTTTCGGTCGAGTCCGCGGCGCAGCAATCCCGAAACCCGCAGCAACAATTCTTCGAGGTTGAATGGTTTGGTGAGGTAATCATCAGCGCCCAGCTTCAAACCTTGCACACGATCGGCACTGCTGTTGCGCGCTGTGAGAAAGAGAATCATTACTTCAGGATTTTCAAGCCGTACCCGTTCGCAGAGGCTAAATCCATCGAGCGATGGAAGCATCACATCCAAAATCAACAAATCGAAACGCTCGGATAGTGCCTTTTCCAACGCAATTTTACCGTCTACAGCAGTTTGTACGGCATACCCTTCAAGTTCTAGATTCAGCGCAATCATGTCGCGCAGACTGGCTTCGTCTTCGGCGACTAGAATACGGAACACGTGAGTAGCTTTAACCATTTCAGAATCGTGGCTAAATTACAAATCTGCCTGCTTGCAAAATTTAAATTTACGGTATTGTCGCCTTAAACCTTTCAATTCGTCAAATTATTGAATTCGGTAGTTCAAGCATGCTTTCATACATTTGCATGTGCTTCATTCAATGTAAAGACTCGCCATGGCAAAATTTATCTTTTTACTTGTTTTGATTTTTGGTTCTCAGTTCATTTATGCCCAGCGCAACTGCGGCACTACCGAATACCTCAATCACTGCAAAGCCCAAAATCCGGCGTTAGCGGGCGAAATGGAAAAAACAAATGAGAGGCTTCATCAACTCGAAGCAGCTCCTCAAAAAAACAGGCAGCTCATCACAATTCCGGTTGTAGTGCATGTGTTGTATCAGAATGCCGAACAAGATATTCCCGACCAACAAATCTTTTCGCAAATCGACGTTTTGAACGAAGATTACCGCAAACTCAATGCGAATGCATCATCCATTCCGGCTGCATTCAGCTCCATCGCCGCCGATTGCGAAATTCAATTCTGTCTTGCTGCCCGATCGCCTGAGGGACTCGCAACCAACGGCATTACCAGAACACCGACATCCGTTTCGGTATTTAGTCTGAACGATGCCATGAAACGCAGCACCACAGGCGGTGTCGATGCCTGGCCTACAGACAAGTACCTCAACATTTGGGTTTGCAACCTCTCCAATAACATTTTAGGATTTGCCACTTTGCCTGGAACCGTTATTCCGGCGCTCGACGGTGTGGTTATTTGTTACAAAAATTTCGGACGCAACACCCCCGGCGGCGGAAATTACAATAAGGGAAGAACGGCAACGCACGAGGTTGGTCACTGGTTAAACCTGATTCACATCTGGGGCGACGACGACAATGCTTCCGACCCCTGCTCAGGAAGCGACCAAGTTACCGATACGCCCAATCAGGAAGGTTCAAATTTTCAATGCCCGGCTTATCCCTCGCCATCGTGCGGCAACAGCAGCGATATGTTCATGAATTTTATGGACTACACCTACGACCAGTGCATGAACATGTTTACCACCGGGCAGAAAACCAGAATGCAGAACACCATCAGTCTTCAGCGCAGCGGATTGCTCACATCGTATGGGTGTTTGGGAGTACCAACCGCTGCCGATTGCGATACACTCAATAACATAACCGGTGCCGACGGGTTTGTATATTATTTCATGAATGAAGTTCTCCCGCAGGAAAGCGGCTATCTTACCGGAAACAATAGCCTAGCGCACATCGCGTACGCCGATAGTTTCTACACAGCCGAAAACAAAGTTATCAATGGGATACGTTTCGATTTTGCAGTTGCAACGACCTTGAATCCTTCGACCGATGTTGTTGCGGCAATTTGGAGCTCCAACGATGCCGGAAACGGGCCGGGAAGCTTGCTTGCTCAATCTACATTTCCGCTTGAAGGCGTTGAAATTAACATAGAAAACTTTACCCATACCGATGTGTTTTTCGACGAGCCGGCAAGCGTGAATGGTGCCTATTACGTCGGATTTATTGTGCCCGGTTCCTATGGCGATACCCTCGTTATACATAGCAATCAGATTGATGAAATAAACCAAAATACAGCCTGGTACTTAAATGCATTGGGCGAATGGAAAGCCTTTTCGGATACAGCGCTCTACGGCCAGGCCATTTCACTCGCCATTCAACCCGTTCAATGTATACCATTGGCTATTGAACGATCCGTTATTGACCAACAGCCATTGCATATCTCTCCAAACCCTGTTATTCAGGCTGAACTAAAGATTCGTCATGCACTTAAAAATGGCGTTTGGCAAATTTATTCAATGGATGGCAAATTGGTTCAATTTGGCGCATTGCCTTTCGGTAATACACTCAGTATTGATTCCGGTGAGCTGCCTACAGGCATGTATCTGATTAAAATTGAGGATGGCCAATTAATACAGACCGGTAAATTCTTGAAATCCGGAAATTAATTCAGCGAATTAAAACCATACGAAAGCAATCTTGTTCTGATTCCTGATGAAGTATTCAAGCCTAGATTTATTGAAAAAAGGGAATGTCTCAGCAGCGTTGCTGAGCATTGCAGAAAAAGTTCTTGCTGAAGAGCGTATTTCAGCTCAAGAGTGCGAAGTGTTGTATGAAAAGGCTTCTCTTGGCTATTTGGGGATGCTTGCCAACGAGATCAAAGAGCAACGTCATGGCAATGTGGTGTTTTTCAACCGCAACTTCCATATCGAACCTACCAATATCTGCGTGTTCGATTGCAAGTTCTGTTCCTACTCGCGCTTGCTGAAACACCGCGAGGAAGGCTGGGAATATTCCGAAGAGCAAATTCTTGACATCGTTCGTTCCTATCAGAATAAACCCGTTACCGAAGTGCATATCGTTGGTGGCGTGCATCCGAAAATGGGTCTGCAATACTTTGCGGAACTCATTCGTAAAATCAAGGAAATAATGCCGAACATACACGTGAAGGCATTTACCGCGGTTGAGTTGGAATACATGTGTCGCAAGGCAGGATTGAGTTTCGAAGATGGGCTAAAGGTATTGAAGGCCCACGGCCAGGATTCGCTACCCGGTGGTGGGGCAGAAATTTTCGATGAGATCATCCGTGAGCAAATCTGCGCCGATAAATGCACGGCACAGCAATGGCTCGAAATTCACCGCACGGCGCATAAAATAGGGATGCCTTCGAATGCTACGATGCTTTACGGACATATCGAATCGTATGCCCACCGCATCGATCACATGGAGCGACTCCGCAAGTTGCAGGACGAAACCGGCGGCTTCAACACGTTCATTCCGCTTAAGTTCAGAAACAAGGGCAACCAAATGAGCCATATCGCTGAGGTGTCGGTAATCGAAGATCTGCGTAATTATGCCGTAGCGCGCTTGTACCTCGATAATTTTGCGCACATCAAGGCTTATTGGCCGATGATTGGCCGTAGCACCGCCCAACTCAGCTTGTCGTATGGCGTGAACGACCTCGATGGCACCATCGACGACACAACCAAGATTTATTCGATGGCCGGTTCCGAAGAACACAGTCCATCGTTATCAACCGAAGAATTAATTGCCTTAATTTCCGAAACTGGCCGCGTTGCAGTTGAACGCGATACGGTTTACAACGTTATCCGAAATTACACCGAACAACCACTCGAAGCCGAAACCACATCAAATCCATGATTAAAGCTAACGTACTTGACTCGATTTTTGAGATCATTTTTAACCGCGAAAAATCCGAAGGCAACATCAACCAAATGCCTTTTAACTGGGACGTAAAGCATCAGGGAAGTGGTGTTTATCAAGTGGTTTATAAACAAAAAACCTATACAGTAATTCTCGAATCGGGCGATGCTGAGACAGGCCTTTACAAAATTCAATTAAACGGGAAACCGCTTGAAATTGCCACATTCGACCGCATCCAGCTTTTGTTGAAGTCGATGGGAATGGATACGGCGATGGGGAAGAAGATCAACGAAATCAAGGCGCCGATGCCGGGTCTCGTTTTGCGCATTCCGGTGAACGAAGGCGATGCGATTTCCAAAGGCGATGGCTTGTTGGTTTTGGAGGCCATGAAAATGGAGAACAGCATCAAAGCACCAGGCGATGTTGTGGTTTCAAAGATTCATGTGAAGCCCGGACAGGCAGTAGAGAAGAACCAGTTGCTGGTATCGTTTGCATAAGTCATCTTTTCAATAAAAAAAACGCCTTAGCCCTGTATTGAAGGACTAAGGCGTTTTCGTTTAAATGCTTATGTTTATTGCTTCACAACACGAATCACTTCGGGCTTGTTTCCTTGCATGATGTGCAGAAAATACGTTCCGGCATCAAATTGACCTAGGTTCAGCGAGAGTGTTTTTCCTGCAATTGTTCCGGCATAGACCGTTTTACCCAACATGTCGATAATTTGAAAGGAAGTTGACAAGGCATTTGTGCTACGCAGTGTTAGTGTTTCTGTAAATGGATTCGGAAACACGGTTAATCCCGAATCTTTTTGCTGCTGAATGCTTGTAGAAATAGACGGCGTAATGGTCGCATCAGGCGCCGATGGTGTTTCTTCGCGATTTCCAACCCAATCGGTTGCTACGGTGTAAAAGGCGTACGTGTCGCCAATGCGGCCGGTATACACCAGCGAGTCGTTTATCATCCCGTCGCAGATGCGGTAAGTTGCCGTATCGTTGATGCTCATATACAGTTCTGTTTCGGCAATTCCCGCGGCATTATCGCTGGCTAACCAACGCACCACAAATG
>CANMGM010000159.1 GCA_947497195.1 Bacteroidota bacterium | reverse complement strand
TACGATCGGTAGAAATTCCTTATTCGGGTGGACGCAACAAAGGCTACGAGGCCATCTGCCGCAATCCAAAAGGAAACTGGCTATTATTCACAGAAAAAGAGCCCGTGTGGATGATCGAACTTGACGCACAATTCCATGAAATAGGTCGTACCGTTTTACAGCTTCCGGGCGATGTTTCGTCGGCTGTATTTTACAATGGACACCTGTTTTTACTGAGCGATGAAGCCGCTTGCGTATGGAAAATGGATCTGGCAACGAATAAAATCCTCAAGACCTACACCTTCAACATCCTCAATGCCGAGGGATTGTGCTTTGAGGCCGATGGTGGCATGTGGATACTGAGCGACGCCGAACAGAAAATCTATCAATTCGAGAAAAGGCAATGGTAAAAAGGCATTTGGTTTTATGGAGTGCATTTCTGTGTGGAACGCTCACGGCGCAGGTAAGCCTTACCAACGGCGTTAATTCGCTCGAGATTTCGGGAGCCGTAAGTACGTATTACAACTACAGGATACTCGATTCGGTTTCGACCGAAAAAGACAAGAACCGTTTCAACCTGCGCGATGCTCAAATTCAGCTCGAAGGCCGGAAAGGTAAGAATTGGGAATACGAGCTGCAGGTCGATTTGGCCGATTTGGGCATTGGGAGCACCGATCCGGAAAACCCCGGCTTGATGGATGCCTGGATGAAATACAAAGGTTTTTCGTGGTTCGACATGCGCTTGGGATATGGAAAACTTGCCTGGTCGCGCTCATCGCTTACTCCCTTTTTCTATTCTGCCTATTGGCAACGTCCCGAGTTTTTGCGGGGAAGCATTTTGAGCCGCCGCGATATAGGCTTGGAATTGAGCAAGGAATTTTTCAACCAGCGCCTGGTACTTATTGGTAGCGTTTACAATGGTTTGGGCGAAGTAAGCCTGCGAGGCGACAACGACATTACCGGTGCGCTCGAATACGTTGGTCGTGTAGAATTTTCGTGGCCCATTGCTTTAAAATACCGCGAAACCGACGACAAGCACGTGCGCAAACCTGTGGTAAACGTGGGTATGGGCGGTCGGTATACCGAACGCAATTTGCCACCGGGCGAACTTTTTCCGGCCGGTGCCGCGGGCGAATACGGACTTAAACTCACCAACGGACGCAAATTTAGTTTTGGGGCTGATGGCGTTTTCATGTACCGAGGACTTTCAATCAATGCAGAGTTTTATCAATCCGTAAATACGCCACAGGATACTGCAAGTTCCTATTTGCAGGGAATTACGTTTGCCAAAACCAAGGGTGTTTATAAAACAGGCGGCTTTGTGGTGCAAGGCAATTATTTCATCAAGCCTTTGAAACTTATCCTTTCGGCACGTTACGAAAATTACAACCTCAACGATTTGCTACCCGGCACCAACGAGCGCATTTCGGGAGCCATAGCTTACCAGTTCGACGGCTTCCGTTCGATGATAAAGCTCCAGACTTTGCACATCCTACAATTCGAAAACCTACGTCCACCCGACTGGACCGATCAGTTTCGCATAGGCTGGCAATACCTTTTTTAACCTGATCATTTAATTATCTACCATGAAACGAATTCTTGTTTTTTTGCTTTCAATCGGACTTTCTGCCTTAACTCAGGCGCAAGCCTTATTGCCCGGCAGCATTGCATTTTTATCCTATCAAACCAATGCACCCGATGGTTTTGCATTTGTAACCCTCCAGGAAGTTCCGCCGGTAACTACCATATATTTTACTGATAACAGCTGGAGCGGCTCGGCGTTTTTTTCGGGCGAAGAAACCATGCAGTGGACAAGTCCGGTAACGACCTTGCCTGCAGGCACCGTTATTACCGTTCGAGACATTAGCGGAACCCAGCAACTTATTGGACCGGGTCTTATTTCGGGCGGCTTGCCCAATTTAAGTTCAAGCGGCGATCAGGTTTTGGCCTATACAGGCAGTACATCTTCGCCAAACTTTATTGCCGCAATCACAAATAGTTCATGGCTAAGTGTTTGTGCAAGTGCAGCACAGGCTAATACCACGTGTTTGCCGGCACCTCTGGTAAACGGTATCAATGCGCAATCGCCGGTGAATAGCGAAACGGTAGTTACCAACATGTATTTCAATATCGGCCAATTCAGTGGCACACCCGATCAGATTCGTGCAGCTTTGATGAATTGGAACAACTGGACGATTTCGAGCGATATTGGCGTTGCAGGTTATACCGCATGGCCCGATTGGGAATTTGTCGTTGCAGCTCCAGCACCGCTTAATTTTACCTTTGATAACAGCAGTGTATTGCTTACCGAAGGAGCATCAGGAAGCAGTATTGAATTTGTATTGGATGGACCTGCATACGGAAATCAACGTATTGGTTTCCTGGCAAGTGGGATGATTTCTTCGGGCGATCTGTCAAGCAATCCCTCCTTTTTTAACGACACCCTTTGGATTGAGTTCTCCAGCGGCAGCAATGCAGCAGTTCTCGACATAGCTGCGGTAGAGGATTTAAGTCCCGAAGGTACAGAATCGGGCGCATTAACACCTGTGGTTTTTAGCTCGGGAATCGTACCCAACAGTAACACTGTTTCTCTAACCATCGAAGAACTTCAGGGTATTTCCTTGGTTCAGTTTACCAGCGAGTCGCAGACCTTGAACGAGGGCGATTCGTTATTGGTAAATTTTAGCATTACGCCGCCGGCACTTGAAAATTCTTCATTTACAATAGAATTAGGTGCTAGTTTAATGCTTGAACCTCAAGAATATACTTGTGCAAATCAGTCGGGATTAATTACTTATACGATGAATGTTGAGGCCGGTGCATCAAATGTGTCGGTTTGGATAAAGATTACAGCAGATGATTTTCCAGAGGCTTCTGAGGTGTTATCGCTTTATATTTCGGAGGCAGGTTCGGGCATGCTAGTGGGCGGCAACAGCGAAATTGAGCTAATAGTTCCCGAGAACGATCAAGAATTTATTCCTACAGCACTTTTCCTCAATGAAGTAATGGCGAATAACGATTCAACCATAATGGACGAAAATGGATTTTACAGTGATTGGGTTGAGGTTTACAATGCCGGCGGTGGTGTTTTAAATCTCGAAGGGCTCTATATTAGCGATGATGCCTTGAATCCTTACAAGTATAAATTTTCAGACGTTAACCTCCTTCCGGGGAGTTTTACATTATTGTGGGCCGACGATAGCACCGAGTTGGGTAATACGCATTTAAATTTCAGACTGAGTGCCTCGGGTGAGCAATTGTTTTTATTTGCTGCGGCCGATGAGCCCGTAATGATAGATTCTATGAATGTACCGGCTTTGGCTGCCGACCAGTCTTACGGTTCGTCTCAGAATGGAAATCAGAATCGCCAGATTTTTGAAGCTGGTTTGAGCACACCGGCAGCTTCCAATAGTTTAAGTGGAACTGAAAGTTTTTATTCAAATGCAATTGTGAACGTATACCCTAATCCGGCTGTTGCAGGTGAAGAGGTTCGTGTGGATGGTATAACTGGAAAACCAGTTGAACTTTGCATTTTTGACGCAAGCGGAAGGCTTGTGTTTACATCACGTGTGCAAACATTTTCAATGCCTTTGTTGGATGCAGGAGTATATTTAATCGGTGTTAACAATGGGTATAAAAATGCATACTCCAAACTTGTTGTTCGATAAGTTGAAGATTAGCTAAGCGCAACAAAGCCAATGTTAAATTTTTGTTTTTAAGCAACCCGCAATTCGTTAAAACGTAAGGACCAGAGTTAATCGAAAATTAACATTTAGGTTATGATACTCAGCTAATTTTGCAGCCAATTCATTGTGTCAATCAATTCCTAACCATGAGAAAACAAACTTTTATGAGACTTTTTAAAAATGCAAGTGCGCTGATTTTTCTGAGCCTGTTAGGGCTGAGCCAGATGAAAGCACAAACAGTGGTAACTTTTACCGAAACAATGGGTACAGTTTCTGCCACAACAGCAATTACCGCCCACGAAACCGCCAACGGATTCGACAACGATCCATTTACAATGTCGAATGGCAGCGCAGCTGGAACAGCTGACATCCGTAACTCAAATGCATCTTCAGGCTACGCCGGTTCATCAGGAGGTGCCAATGTTTTTTTTACAGGTTCAGGGATCCTTGGTTTTGGTATTGCGGATATTAGCACAACCGGATTAACGGGCCTCACGCTTCAATTTGGTTATAGAAAAGAAAGTGCAACTGTGTTACCTACACTTGCATTCGAATACTCAACAAATGGCACCACGTGGAACCCTGTTGCTTTTACATACAGCCAAGCTGCCAATGCCGCTACGGGTTGGTACTTAGTACCGGTTATAAACCTTCCTGCGGCCTGCGAAAATCAGGCTAATCTGCGCTTACGCTGGGTGAAATCAGGTACCCAATCGGTACGAATTGACGATGTAGTTTTGCGTAATTTCTCTGCTGCTGCTTCATTGTCGTTGGTAACCACGACAATGCCAGCAAAGTTTTATTCGAATGCCACTTTTGCTTCTGATGTCTATTCATTTCAGGTAAACGCACTAAATGTTGGCTCGAACAACGTTAGTGTTGGAGCGGTAACTGGTTTCGAATATTCGACCAATGCTGTTGGACCTTTTTCTGGAACGTTATCATTAGCGCCTACTGCAGGCAATGTGTCTGCCAATGTGTTTACACGCATGGTAAGTGGTGCAGCAGGTGTAGTTTCGGGTACGTGTGCAGTTTCCTGCACAGGTACAACAACTCAAAATGTGAGCCTTAGCGGTCAGCGCTATGCTGCAGGAGCTGCATTTACTCCTGGCAATTTGGTTGTGATGCGGGTGGGCGAAAATGGAGTTACGGTTCCGGCAAGTGCTGCAGCTCCGGCATTCCTCGACGAATTAACTCCTGCTGGTGTCTTGGTTCAAAGTGTTCCATTTCGCTATACTGTTGACGGGTTAAATCGCCGTATGGTAGTTTCGTCTTCATCTACTTCCGATGGTGTATTGAATCTTTCGCCAGATGGCCAGTATTTAACCTTTACAGGATACGATGCTCCAGTATTTACTGCGGGTGTTACCACAACACCTGCCGCTTCTAACAATCGTATTGTTGGTTTGATGGGCCAAAATGCAGTGTTGAATTCTACCACACGCATTAACGATTGTTACGATGGAAACAATTGCCGCAGTGCAGTAACATTGGATGGAAATGGTTTTTGGGTATCGGGTGCAGGAACTGGCGGAGGTACCCGTTATGTTGCATTGGGTAATACAGGTACATCTACTTATGTGAGCTCAACGCCTGCAAACACGCGTGTTGTTAACATTTCAAATAATAACTTGTATGTTTCGTCACAAAGTGGAGCGAATATCGGTATCAATCAGGTAGGTGCATCAGGTTTGCCAACTACATCAGGCAACACAACCAATTTGATTTCCTCTATCTCTGGTGCATCTGATGCTTATGGATTTGTATTCCTCGATCGCAGTGCAGCTATACCGGGTAACGACGTAGTGTACATCGCAAATAACAATGCCGGACTTTTAAAGTATTACTTTGATGGTGCAAACTGGATCGCAGCTGGTGTTATTCCTTCAACTACAATCATCGGTATTACAGCTAAAATTGTTGGTGCTAACGTGGATATTTATTGCGTGGGCAATGCGGCTTCTACCATTTATAAAATAACCGATGCTGGAGCTTACAATGCTGCTCTTACCGGAACACTTTCGACCATTTATACTGCAGGAGCTGGTACTGCGTTTCGCGGAGTATCGTTTACGCCGGTTACTTTACCAACACCCGATATCGATCATACATTCTCAACACCAGGTACT
>CANMGM010000158.1 GCA_947497195.1 Bacteroidota bacterium | reverse complement strand
GGTTTGGACATTTTAAAATACATTTCATTGCAAATATATTTTTTTTCCAAATAAATTTTACTGTCGGTGAATTAATTTCGTGTTAATATTCGTTTTATTTTTCTAAATCAAACATAATCAATTAAATAAGATTATTTAATTCTTCTATTTCTTATTAAGATTGTGTTAATAACTTATCTATACTGTAGGTTGTGCAGATGGTATCCCATTGTCAATTATCTGGTTTTCATCATGATTCCAACCCGGACGGCCAAATATATACTTGAACTTATTTCGAATGGATTTCGTCCTTCTGAGATCACGCAGAATCGAGAGCCACTCATGGAAAACGACTTTTAGCGGATTGAAACTGTAAATGTTCTTTGTTAAGCCAAATACAGGCTTAACTCCTTCCAGCTCAGGTTTAAATGTGCCAAATATCCGATCCCAAATAATCAATACCATTCCCATATTCGCATCCAGATATTCGCGATTGGATGCATGATGCACACGATGATGGGATGGCGTTACAAAAATGAACTCAATCCAAGCCGGAAGCTTGCCTATCGTTTCGGTGTGTACCCAAAATCCATATACCTGCGTTGCTGCATACATGAAAACGATATCCAATGCTTCGAAACCAATTAAGGCGAGTGGAATGAAATACAGAAAACGATAATACGGCTGAAAAACAGATGACCGAATTGCTACAGCCAGATTGAATTTTTCGCTCGAATGGTGCGTTACATGACTCGCCCAAAAGAACCGGCAGAAATGATCGGCACAATGCAATGCATAATAGGCAAGGTCTTGTGCAAAAAACAAGAGCATCCAATAAACCGCACCTTTTTGGTCGAACACCTGTGGTCCGTAGGTATAACACCAGTGCAGAATGTAAAGTGTGATTCCTCTGAAAACTAAATCGTTAAGGAAATTAAGACTCGTACACATCAGGCTGATGGCAGTATCTTTCCCTTGATATAACTCCTTATGATGATAATGACTGTAAAGCATTTCGCCTAAAATGAGCAAGGTCATGAGCGGCGAACTGATCGATAGTAACAGAGCTTCCACAGTGCAAAGAAACATTATTTTTTACGTTTCTCACGAATGAATTCCTTCACGAAGCGCATCGAGTGCACTCAAGAACGCGTACTCCATCAATCTAAACTCCTCATCATTTACCGCCAGTTCTTCTTGCCAACTATTTTTATTCCGTTCAAAATCAGCATAACACCAACGAATATCGAATCCCAGTTTTGCAATTCTGCGCTCGTAATAATCCAGTGGTGTAAGCAGCATTTCATGTTCCCGCAGGTAACGAATCAATGCTCGGGTCAACACTTCGCTCTTGTCAGCTATTTCGGGCCAAATGGTGAAGGCCAAATCGATAATCTTTTCTGTTTCCCGGCCGAACAATTTAACCCATTGTGCGATTAAGTCTGCCGATGCACCAATCTCCTTCGCCTCTCCGTATTGAACTGCTGCATATTCATTCCATCCGTTAAATCCCTGAAAATCGCCACCCAATAAAACTTTTTTTGCAGTTGTACACGGTCTGAATGCTCCGGTTCCGGATTGCTTCAATCGCTCAACTACCTTATTGCAGACTTTTTCTGCCATTACCCGGTAGCCTGTTAGCTTTCCGCCGGCAATGCTGATTAATCCGCTTCCAGATTCCCAGATTTCATCTTTGCGCGAAAGCTCAGAGGGTTTCTTTCCATCCTGATGTATCAGTGGACGAAGCCCTGCCCAACCTGAAACGATATCACTTTCATGCATTTCTTTTCCGCTAAATGTGCTGTTCCAAGCCTGAATTAGGTAGGCAATATCTTGTTTTTCCAACGTTATATTCGAGTGGCTCCCTCCGTAATTGGTATCCGTAGTGCCTATGTATACGTAGTTTCCTCGCGGAATGGCGAATATCATCCGTCCATCCGACGAATCAAAATAAACTGGACGCTGAATTGGGAAATCGGTATGGTTCACCGTTATATGAACACCTTTGGTTAGGTGCAATCGCTTACCCGCAACAGCTGTATCTTTTTCCCGAACCGCATCCACCCAGGGACCAGCCGCATTCACTACCACCGAGGCCTTCATGCAGAAATCTTTCCCACTCAGTGTATCGTTTACATTCACACCGCAGATTTTGCCGTTTTCTTTGATAAACCTTTCTACCCCGGCATAATTAAGAGCAAATGCACCTTCCTGAACAGCTGTTTTCAAAACACTCAAGGTAAGCCGTGCGTCGTCGGTTTGGTACTCGGTATATACTGCCGAGCCAAGCAATTCGCCCTTTCGAAGCAATGGTTCCATCTGCAGGGTTTCCAGTGCCGAATAGGTTTTGAATCGCTCTCCCATTTTAACACCAGTCAAAGTTTCATACAACCATAAACCAAGTTTTGCCGTTGTTTTTCCGAGCGATCCTTTTTTGAAAAAAGGAAGCATCATTGGAGCAGGTTCTACCAAATGCGGCGCATTGCAATGCAACAAGGAGCGTTCTCTCCCCACTTCGCGTACCAAAGCGAAATCCAATTGTTTCAGGTAACGCAATCCTCCGTGAATCAACTTGGTCGATTTGCTGCTTGTGCCGGATGCAAAATCGTTTTGCTCGACCAACAGCACATCCATTCCGCGCAAACGTGCATCCAGCAGAATTCCGGCACCGGTAATGCCTCCACCTATCACAATAAGATCCCAGTGTTTTTCTTCTGCATGCCGTAGGATTGCGTCCCTATTCAGCGCCGATAACCCAAACTGATTTCCCTGCATCAATTTTCGGTTTCGTAAACGGTCAACTTCTCTTTCCCAAGTACATAGAGTCTTCCGGCATTCCAACAGATGTCTGCAAAATCGCTCTCTGGCAGGGAAATTAACTTCTGCTCTATACCTGTAATTGTGCTTTGGGTCAATTCCTTTTTTTCGTTCAGTGCAATAAGCAAATCGCCATCGACCCATAATTTGGTTATGCCAATCAATGGGATGGTTTTTAGGTATGTACCGAATATGTCGAATAGTAAAATTCCGTTTTTAGCATCCACAAGGTACAAGCGGTTGCCACGTTCGAGCATCCATATAGGATTGATTGTTTTTCCAGTAAGTTGATTGATGTTCAGAACTTCCGCTTTAATATTCATCTTTTGGTTGTACCGTGTAAGCGAAAATGCCACCGGATCGAAAAGCCAGAATCCGTTTTCGTCGTTCGAAGTACATGCAAGGCTTGCAAACTCACGTCCGAACCGCTCCAGATAAACGTTATCCTGTTGCTCCGAAAGGGTATTGTCGATGAATACCAACCGTGATAAATCTCGGTAAAAAACGAGTGTTTTCAGCGGATTGCTCGCATCTATCCGACTAATGTTTCCCAAGCTTTTATTCGAATAGCTCCGATAAAATTGCCCGTTACTCCGGTATTTGATAATGTCCTGGTTCGCCAGCACATAAACATCGCCAAGATTGTCGACTTCTAATGCATTTCCTTTAACTGGAACAGTCCAACGTGGCTTCCAATTTTGCTGCATAATTACCTGCGCCTGATGCTGAATCGGCATCAAACACAAACATGCGATTATCCAGCGCAGCACCATCGTTAAACAGCCGATAATGATTCCTTATGGAGATTCAGTAAGCCTTCGAGATACTGACGGTCGTTGGCCAGTCGGGGAACTTTGTTTTGTCCACCCAGTTTGCCGCGTTCCTTCATCCAATTGTAGAATGTGCCCTGTTCAACTACATGCACACGAGGCGGTGCGAGTGTCATGTTTTTATACCGTTTCGCTTCGTAGTCGGAATTGAGGGTTTTCAGCGCATTATCGAGCACTTCGGTAAAATAGCCAATGTGTTCGGGCACTTTGTCGAATTCGATAATCCATTCGTGTCCACCGCTGTTGTTCAACTCCATATACACCGGACCTGCTGTGTATTCGCGT
Organism: Bacteroidota bacterium; assembly: GCA_947497195.1. Lineage (GTDB taxonomy): Bacteria > Bacteroidota > Bacteroidia > M30B66 > M30B66 > CAMCXT01. Next base: position 1,976 of record CANMGM010000158.1, on the reverse strand, counting down.
ACAATTGCTCCCGTTTTTTCGCAGGCAATTGCCAGTGCGCGTTCGGCATTATCGACCATCAATTCTTCGCCAAATGTATTGATGTATTGTTTGGTACGACCTACAATACGCATGCGGTAGGGATTTATCGACGAGAATCGGATTACATCGCCAATCACATACCGCCACAATCCGCCGTTTGTTGTAATGAGCACCACATAATTTACGTCGGTTTGCACTTCATCGAGCCAGATGACTTTGGGATTCGAACTTTCGAACTGATCTGCAGGAATAAACTCGTAGAAAATGCCGTAATCGAGCATCAGCAGCATGTCGTCGTAGTTGTCGCGATCCTGAATGCCGAAAAAACCTTCCGATGCATTGTAGGTTTCCAGATAATGCATCTGGTCTGAAGGAATCAGGGCTTTGTATTGATCGCGGTAAGGACCAAAATTAACGCCTCCGTGCATGAATAGTTCGAGATTCGGCCAGACTTCAAGGATGTTTTTACTTCCTTTAATTTCAAGAATCCGCTGCAGCAAAACCAACATCCAGCTTGGCACTCCCGAAAGATTCGTAACATCTTCTTCAATGGTATGATGTGCAATCCTTTCCAGTTTCGATTCCCATTCTCCAAGCAGAGCTATGTTGAGGTCGGGCGTGCGCATGTACTCCACCCAAACGGGCAAATGTTCCATAATGATGGCACTTAAGTCGCCAAACCAGGTATTCCCCGATTTTACATTAATCTGATGCGATCCGCCCAACGTTAAACCCTTACCCGAAAAGATTTTACTCTCCGGATGATTGTTGCAGTAAATGGCCAGCATGTCTTTACCGCCTTTGAAATGGCATTCTTCGAGCGATTCCTGGCTAAGTGGGATGAATTTACTTTTATCGGATGTGGTGCCCGATGATTTGGCGAACCAGCGAACTTCTGTCGACCACAGCACATTTTGCTCGCCCATCATCATGCGTTCGATGTAGGGTTTTAATGCTTCGTAATCGCGCACCGGAACCTGTTCGGCAAACTGGCGGTAATTCGAAATGTCTTTGAAACCATGCTGTTTGCCAAATTCTGTGTCGCGTGCCGACTGAATCAGTTTCTTGAACCAATCGAGCTGCACCTCATGCGGGTACTTCAGAAAAAGTTCAATTTGATGAACCCTCTGCTTCATTACCCAAGAAACAATTGAATGGATGAGCGACATGGCGGTTTATTACATCGCAAACCTAATTCATCCCGTTTAAACGAACAATACTAAAAATCAGGTTTATTGCTTTCGTGTTTTCAGCCACTGCGTGAAATCATCTTTACCAAGGCAATTCAGCACATGTTCGGCCGTCAAACCTGCTTTTTGCGCTACAAGCATTCCATAGCGAATATCACGCAATCCTTCAATACGATGCGCGTCGGGATTGATGCTTATTTTTACGCCCTTCTCGATGCAGCGAGGAATCCAACGCCAGTCGAGGTCGAGGCGATACGGATGTGCGTTGAGCTCGATGCTTACTCCGTTAGCCGCGCAGGCATCAATCAATTTCGGGTAATCGATGGGATAGGGGCGGCGCGAAAGGAGCAATCTTCCGCTCGGATGCCCAAGAATGCAGGTGTATGGATTTTCTACCGCACGAATCAAACGGGCCGTTGCTTTGGATTCATCCATGCGCAAGGACGAATGCACCGATGCCACGATGAAATCGAATTGTTTTAGGATTTCTTCCGGGTAATCGAGCGAACCATCAACCAGAATATCCGACTCAATGCCTTTAAAGATTTTGAACTTCGGATTGGCTGCGTTCAGTTTGTCGATTTCGGCGTGCTGCTCCAGAACACGTTGTTCCGACAATCCACCGGCATAACCGGCCGAACGGCTATGGTCGCAGATTCCGAAATACTGCATGCCCATTCCTTCTACCGCTTTTGCCATGGCTTCGAGACTGTGAACGCCATCGCTATACGTGCTGTGGCAATGTAGTATTCCTTTGAAATCGCC
>CANMGM010000157.1 GCA_947497195.1 Bacteroidota bacterium | reverse complement strand
TCTTCTATCTTTTTCTGCCCGTTTACACGCTGGGAATCTTCTCAAATGCCGTTGCCTTGGGCGAAGCCATGTGGATGATAGCTGGAAGCATTGCCACCATTCAATATGGTAAAATCGCAAATATGCAGGAACGACAGGAGGCGGCCCAACTTACTGCACGACTTTTCAAAGCTACATTTTGGCTTACATTAATCGCTGTAATTTGCGTGGCATTGGTTCCCGGAAAACTCTATGAGCTCATTTTCGGTTTCGCATTTAGCCATGTTAAAGAAAGTTTGATTGGACTTCTGCCGGGCGTCCTTTTTCTCTCGGGCTACCTCATTTTCGGGCATTACTTTTCGGGCACAGGGAGGTTTTCAATCAACAATTATTCGATTGCACTTGGGGTTATTGTTACATTTGCTGCCTTCGGAATTTATCACCTGGTGGAACACATCAAACCCAATGAAATCATAGCTTCGCGCATTACGAGCCTTGCAAACATGAGCATCTTCATTAGCATTTTCATCCGCTTTCGGCGCGATTCGGGAATTCCGCTTAAAGATTTGATTCCGCAATTCAGCGACCTGGGCAAGATCCGTTATTGGCTCCAAAAATCGATGTAAGCATGAGCGTTGGAAGGAAAATCGGCAAATTCATACGAGCACTAAGCGTTGCGCTGAAAAATCCGGCGAGCCTCAATGCCTTGCTCGATGATGTATCGGAACACGAACAAACGTTCAAAGCGGCCACCGGGCTAATTGACGGATTGCCCCAGCTGCGTTTTTCGGATTTGCTCCCCGATGAAGGAATTTCGGTAGAACCCTTCGCATTTCTTTCGGGCGGCTCGATGCCTACCGATCTGGCCTTAATTCGGCTTTTTGCGAAACGCATTGTTGCAAAGACGTATTTCGAGATTGGCACCTGGCGCGGCGAAAGCGTGATGCAGGCAGCAGCGTGTATTCCCAATTGCTACACCTTGAATCTAAGTGTAGCCGAAATGCAGCGTCGAAACTGGGATGCTGCATACATCAACATGCATGGGCATTTCATTCAAAATCATCCGAACGTGAAGCGGCTCGAAGGCGATTCGCGCAACTTCGATTTCGGTGCATATAAAAGCAAGATGGATTTGGTTTTTGTGGATGGCGATCACCATTTCGATTCGGTTCGGTCCGACACCCGCAGTGCCTTCGAACTGATAAACCACGAAAAGGGAATTATCCTCTGGCACGATTACGCATCTGAACCCGAAAACGTACGCTGGAATGTATTGCGTGCTATCTGGGAAGGAACGCCCGAACACTGCCGCAAACATTTGTATGCCGTATCGAATAGCCTGTGTGCGGTTTACTATCCATACACCGACCTAAAATCCGAGAAGCGCGTTTATCCGGCTAATCCCGGAAGCGGATTTACCCTTCGGATCGAAAAACGACAGAGCTGATGTGCGGCATAGCGGGATTTTTTAGCGACACGCCCATCAGTTCAAAGCGGCTCAATTCAATGGGCAGGCTAATGCAGCATCGCGGCCCAGATGGCGAAGGTTTGGTCTGGCTCGAACAGGATAGACAAATTGCTCAGGCAACGCTTCATACACCCGACGATTGCATCGGAAATCATTTCCCATGGCTCCCTGCTGATCGCGGCGAAGAAACAAGAGGCATTACCGGAGGTTTCGTTCACCGCAGGCTCGCGATCATTGCCCTCGACCGCAACGGACATCAGCCGATGGCATACCGCAACAGGTATTGGCTTACCTACAACGGTGAGATTTACAATTATCTCGAATTGAAGGACGACTTGACTGCGCTTGGTCATCGCTTTCAAACCACATCAGACACCGAAGTTGTGCTGGCAGCTTACGCGCAATGGGGGAAAGATTGCCTCACGCGTTTCAACGGCATGTGGTCCTTTGCCATTTACGATGCCGATAGCCAAACACTTTTTGCTGCGCGCGATCGCTTGGGAGTGAAGCCATTTTATTATACACACAAAGACGGCGTTTTCGCATTTGCATCAGAACATAAAGTGTTGTTGGGGGCGGGATTCGCATCAAGCAAACTGAACGATAAAGCCGTTTTTGATTATCTCGTTTTTGGCGAAATCGAATACGAGGCCGAAGGGTTTTACAGCGATATTACCGAGTTGATGGCGGGAAGTTATCTCGAATTGAACATCGCTACAAAGCAGCTTAATTGTTCGCGCTATTATTCGACACAGGATTTCATTGCAAGCGAAAATAAAACACTCCATTTCGAAGATGCAGTTGAACAAACCAGCACTTTGTTCCGCGATGCTGTGCGATTGCGCATGCGTGCCGATGTTGCGGTGGGCTCTTGTCTGAGTGGGGGAATCGACAGTTCGGCCATTGTGGGTGCAATGCGCTCTCTGATGCCCGAGAAAAGCGATTTGCACGTTTTTACGGCCGGCTTTCCGGGCTCTGTGCTCGATGAAAGCGATTGGGCACGTGAGGCTGCAGAATGGAACCGATGTATTGCCCACATAACCAATCCAACAGCGCAGGAGTTGCTTGCAGATCTTGACCAACTGACCGAAGCGCTCGACATTCCAATCTGGTCGAGCAGTACCTACGCGCAATTTCGCGTTATGCGATTGGCATCCGAAAATGGAATTCGCGTATTGCTCGACGGGCAGGGCGGCGATGAATTGTTTGGCGGATACGAAACGCACCGGTATTTTTACTGGAAAGGCCTACCGCGCAATCAGCGACGAATGGAAATGCAGGAATTTGGAAGCGGAGCATCGGCATTTCGAAGGAGCCAATGGATGCGCCACGAAGGTATTTTTCTTTTGGGGAATCTCGCTGCCGCCTTGGCATACAGAAGCTATTATCAGGGCCTTAATTTTCTGGAACCAGATTTTTATTTCGGACATACCGACCGATTTGGCATCCGCGCAGGCAGAAACTGGAACAACCTCAACGAGCGGCTTGCATGGGAAATGGATAACAGCACGCTGAAAGCATACCTTCGTTGCGAAGATCGTTGTTCGATGTGGCATTCGGTTGAAAGCCGTACGCCTTTTGCCGACGATTACAGGTTAATTGATTCGACTCTAAACATACCCGCAGATTTTAAAATTCGAAAGAATCTGAGCAAGGTTTTGCTGCGCGAAGCAACAAAGCCATTCTTACCCGAACGCATTTATGCGCGTACCGACAAAAAAGGATATTCAACTCCTAACAATACATGGATTCGTGAAATATCGGGGGAAGTTAAAAGTCGAATTCTCGATGCGCCTATTTCACCTTATCTATCCCATAGAAAGCTTGAACAGGAGTTTGATCGATTCTTCAAACCCAAAAATGAAGGCGACAATGGACGAATATTTAAGCTTATCAGCTTTGCGAATTGGCTGAATCTGAATGCAAAATTGGCTACTCCTGCTGCCAAATTATAAATCGCGTTAAAAATTTCGCACAGAAAGCGGGAATATTACTTCCATGTTAATTTTTTCATAGTTTTGTGAATTCGCGACAAATAACAATTTCACAACATGAAAAAAAACGTTTACAAACTACTCAGTTCGGGATTGGCCATCGCAGTATGCGGATTGGTATCAGCTCAAAGGGTTAGTCCCTTACGTCCATTACCTGCCAATGCGGTAAAGGCAAAAAAATCTTCCATGGAATACACAAAAACTCCTGAGTTTATGGGCATTCCGTATTTATCACCCAATCTAACCGTAGCAGCCGGAAACGCTGCAGAGCGTAGTTTTGGCCCAGAGGTGGTTATTGGTCAATCCTTCTACGATTTGCAAACAAATGGCGCTATTCCTACCCGTATTTTGAATCATGGAGACGGAACCATTTCTACAACTTGGACATTTAGCAATGAGCCCGGCACACCTTGGTCAGACCGAGGAATGGCCTACCATTTCTTTGATGGTACATCATGGGTGAGTAATCCTGATTATCAGGATGCAAACAACATTTCGCGTGTTGACGCTGCCCGTACCGGATTTGGAGCTATTGGCCGTATTACCGATGTGGGAGATATCATTGTAGCGCATCAAACTGCTATAGATGCTTTGCAGGTAAATATCAATCCAAATACGAATGCCACACAAGCATGGACTTCGACAGCAGTTACAGCGATGCCATTGATTTGGCCGCGTATTGCAGTGGGTGGTCAGGATGGAAAAACCGTCCATGCAATTGCATTAACTGAGCCTTCAGGTGGAACATTCACCGGAACGCCTTACAATGGTATTAATGGAGCGATGATGTACAACCGCTCTACAGATGGCGGTTCAACTTGGTCTAATACCATGGTAGCTTTGCCGGGTATCGATTCAACTATTTTTGCTTCGATGTCGGGCGATAATTACGCAATCGATGCAAAAGGAAATACCGTTGCCATCGTGGCAGGTGAATCGAATTCACGTGTAATGATGTGGAAATCGGAAGATAATGGAGACACGTGGGACACAACACAAATTTGGTCGTTCCCTTATGAGCCATGGACCGACTCTGTGATTACAGATTTCGACGGTGACGGAGATGTTGACTCCTTCCTGGTAGATGGAAATTATGTACTGGAGACTATACAGGTAAGTGATGGAGCTTATTCTATTCTTATCGACAATAACAATAAAGTTCATGTGTGGTTTGGCGCTATGCAGTTCAGCAACGACTCAATAGGCGATGGAAATTATTCTTATTATCCTGGAACAAGCGGTATTTTGTATTGGAATGAAGACTTCGGTACCGATTCACTGACAGTTGCTGCTGATTTGGTTGATGATGATGGGGATGGCGCTTTAACAATATCAACCGGCTACGCAGATGTTGGAACCACAGCAGGACCAGTGCCTTATGGAGCAGGTCTAACGCTTCAGCCTTCATCTGGTATTGATGCAAACGGAACCATTTACATGAGTTATGCAGGAGCTAAAGAAGGACTTCAATACTCCGGCGATGGTTCAGAACCAAGCAGAAAGCACATTTACCTCACCAAATCTACAGATGGAGGAGCAACTTGGATTCCACCGGTTGATGTGGTTGCTGATGAAACTGCAGGTTTCGACCAGTTGAAGGAATATGTTTTCTGCGCGATGGCTAAAAATGTAGATGGCAACATTCACTTGGTTTACCAAAGCGATATTTTCCCGGGTTCAGCTGTAACTATCAACAACAATACATTCCATCCATTTGATTTACCAAATGATATCGTGTATTTGGCTATACCAAACAACTTCGAAAGTGTAGGAATTGCTGAGACCCAAAATACATCATTCAGCGCAACGCTTCAACCCAATCCTTCAAATGAAGCTACACGATTAAGCCTCAGCCTCGAAAAGCCTGCAGCAGTATCAATCAGCATCAACAATATGCTTGGACAGGTTGTAAACCAGATTTCATCAAACAATGCAACAAAAGGAGAGTATTCATTTGTTTTGAATACAGCAAACCTTCCATCCGGAATTTACCTAGTTAACATTGTTTCAGGTTCAGATGCTGAAACTGTGAAACTTGTAGTGAAGCACTAAGTAATATTTTAGTGAACAAAGAAAAAGGCCGATGCAATTGCATCGGCCTTTTTTATTTAGTCAAACAGGAAAAAGTGGTCTATGCATCATCAATATTGACTTGTATTAAAAAAGAGTGCGATTAAAATGCAAGTAAATCTTTGAAAACAGTAAAAGCTTGCAAAAAATGTAATTTCGATTGAGCCTCATTTTAAGGCAATAAATACACGTATGAGAAATTGCGTTGGCAAAAGGAAAATAAAGCGGGCCAGCGTTGACATGAATTCAAAGGCCGGTAGAAATGCCGAAAACTGATTGATCAGGTTTTCTCGCATTTCAACGGAATTTGAAGAGCGCGCTGAAGCATTTTATTTTCCTTGAATTTCTTTGCCTACTTTCTTTTTTCAAGAAAAGAACCGAAGCCGAAGGCGAGCTCAAT
>CANMGM010000156.1 GCA_947497195.1 Bacteroidota bacterium | reverse complement strand
TCGTCGCCATTGGGCGAAAAAGCATTGGGAATGAAAAGTGAAAAGTAGGGTTCGATGGTAATATTGAGGCTGTCTGTATCGAAGCAGCCAAACTCGTTTTCAACTTCGAGTATTGCCCAGTAATTACCGGATGCATTGTATGTATAAGATAAATTGCCTGTATTGAGGGAATTTCCATCGCCCGGAAAAAATGTAGTGTTCAGTGCTCCCGTGGATGAATCAGAAAATCCAATTACAGGATTAAACATGTTCTGAACGCTGGTATCTGAGAACAATGCCGCAACCGGACTAGGGTTAACACGAACCAATGCTTCTTGCGTTAACGATTGAATTCCCGGGCAACCTGTAGGGTTGTTAATCGATAAGGTAACATCGTATTCTCCAGTGTTTGAGTAGGTATGATTGGGCTGAATCTGCGTTGACGTATTACCATCGCCAAAATCCCAAATTATAGTTGCACCAGGCGAATAGGTCGATAGATTTGTAAACTCAACCGGTCTGTTTGTGCATGCACTGGGCGAATTGGTAGTAAAGGAGACGCTTAAATCGGGATGTACGGTAATTTCGGCTGTTGCGCTTGCGCTGCAATTGGGGTCCGATAAGTCAAGCGAAACTATATATGTACCCGGCGTATTCCAGCTTATTCCGTTCGGGTTTTGGAGCGATGATGTTGTTGTGGATGCATCTGTGCCGAAGCCCCAGGCGTATGTTGCAGGTGTTGCATATGATCCGTTCGGCACAAATTCAAAACTGTTTCCGGTGATGCATTGTTCCAAAGCAGGAAATGCTCCAATCGTTAATTCGATAGGATTATAGAGCGAAATCTCAAGCGAACAAGAAACCGGACAACCCGAATTCGGGTTACCGGTTAATGTTACTGTGTACGTTCCTTCTTCCGGAAACGTAAATGTTGGATTTTGCGACGTGCTCAAATCGGTACTCACATCGGGTACGCCAAAGTCCCAAAGGAACGATGAATAGGGTGTGCTCGATGATGGTTGGGCATTGTTGTAAAAAAAGTAAAATGGTGCTGTTAGGCCGTTGCAAATGGTTGTTCCATCAGGAACAAGTGTCAAGGGGTTTATAGAGGACTGAATGGGAGGCAACGCGGTACAATTGGCTACAACATTGAACTGGAAATCGCGCTTGTTTTCCGACAAAAGTACCCCTGCTCGAAACTCCTGCACGCAAACGGCAAGCACATGCTGGCCTAACTGGGCAGGTGTGCCTTGAAGGAAGCCCGATGAAGAATTTAGTGATAGTGGGGGAGAGGATGCCAGAGGCTGTGCGGATGAGTAGGTTGGGCCATTGAATACAACAAATCCGTACGGTGGTGAAGCAGCAGGAACCGGCATTGGATTGGTAAATGTACCGCCATCGTAAGGTGTACACATACTATAAACCAATTGGTCGCCATCGGGATCTGTGGCAGAATGGTCGAAACTGAAAGGCTGGTTTCCACAAAGTACAACCGGGGGAAAAAAATTAAAACGCGGACTGGAATTGCACTGTGTAAATGCGCTTCCGGGAATTTGCACCGTGTAGGTCGATCCGGCATTTTGCGGACTCTGAATATTCACAATACTCGGATTGCGGCAGCAGCGTTGATACGAAAGTGTGTAGCCTTGTGGCAAAGGAGGAAGGGAAATAATTTGTTCATATATTACTCCTTCGATACACAGGTTCAACGATGTTGGAAGCAAGTAACACGAATTAACGGAGTTGGGCGGAACGAAAAACGTACCCGATGAAGGAATGGGTATTTGGATGTCTTGAATCCAGTTTCCATTACCCGTATTGAAAACACTAATTGTTGCCGGATTGTCGAATTGAGCACCAGGGCCTGCACAATCGCGGTAAAGTTTTAAGGTAATTTTAAAAGAACCACCACCCAGGCAATCGTAATACATTTCGCCACCAATAATGTGCTCAGCATTACTGCAAATGCTTTGCAGTAAGAGCAGTACGATGAGTGCCGATTTTTGGAAGAGGCGATGCATTGCAAATTAAAACCGTATCAAAGATATTCGAATCATATTATTTTAACATAAATCTTTTTACGTCAATTCAGCACCACAACTTTTCCTATGTATTCGTTTTTTTCGAGCGTTGGCCGTCTGGTAACAATTTTATAGGCATATACACCCGATTGTAATTCTTCGAGTGAATTTCTTGAATTTGAACTCCATGGGTACAAATCGGAGTCGGTGTAGTAAATCTGTTCACCCCAACGATTAAAAATCCACATTTCATAATCTATGTAACCTTCACCGAAGCCTTTAAAAAACTCGTTTATTCCGTCATCATCGGGACTAAATGCATTGGGAATAAACATCGTGTAGGGAGGATAAGCGTAAATTGGATTTTTAACGGTATCGCGGCAATTGTTTGCATCAGACACAGCGAGTTCCACCTCAAAAAAGCCTGTGTCTGGAAAGGTATACATTGGGTTTTGTTCGCTAGAGAAAGCTTCGGGATAGCCGAAATCCCAGGACCAGAGTTGCACATCGTCGTATGATAAATCAATAAACTGAATGGTACGCTGATCGAGGTAGGTAACATCAAACAATGCAACAACTTCGTTTACGGTAACTTGTATGTTTTGAGCTGTTTGAATTGAGCAAGAATCTGTAACGCTCAATGTATATGAGCTTGATTCAGAAGGGTTAACAGCTATAACAGGCGAAAGTTCGCTCACTGGTTGCCAAAAGTAACTCAGGGGCGGTTTACCTCCCGTTGCCGGAGCGCCAATATTCACAAAATCGCCTTTGCAGATGATATGTTCCGGCTGGGCATTTAAAACTAAGGGAACGTATCCATTAATATTCACCTGAACATTCAATTGTGCATTGGCACCGCATTGGTCGGTAATATTAAATTGGTAGCTTCCTGACTGCTCAGGAATCACAGTAACAGGATTAATTTCCGAGCCAAATCCTTCCCACTGGAACTGATATGGAGGCTTCCCGCCGCTAATAACTCCGTTGAGTAAAGTTGGAATGCGTGGGCAGAGGTAGTCGAAAGGAGCAATTGGCGCAATGGTAAGTGGCGCCGGTGGATCGAGAATCGTAAAAGTTTGGGTAGTTACAAGTGGACCTGAGCAGGTTTGCTGTGTATATGATATGTTAATTGTTTCGCCTCCAGATTCCGCTATAACATCGGAGATAATAGTAATTGGCAGATTAACAACCGTTTGTCCTGCCTGAATTGTAACCGAAGCGGGCAAACTTTCATAATCGACACCAGGGCTTGCTGTTCCTCCAATTGTTAGCGGAAAAGTTATAGATGTTTGAAGCGGATTTTCGACCTGAATAGTCAATAATAGACTTCCACAACTTTCGTTCATTGTTGTAACATCGGGCGAATAATTGGGTAAACCATTGATTTGCGTAACGGCTCCGGCAGAAAATTGAGGTGCATTGCTCGACAAGCTTCCCGCCTCAAGAAAAACAGCAGAATCGTATTGAGAGTCATTTACGTCGGCGATAACGAGCGTTAAGGTATACCAAACGCAGGATTGCAGCCCGCCCTTTTCGGCAGTCATAGGTCGGGTAAAACCATCATACTGCACAGAATTTTGATTATTGCCGGCAAAAAAAGCCGAGTTTGATAAAATACAGGGTGAGTTGGATGATGAGCCATTGACACCAACAGCGCCATTGTTAATGGTATTAATCGTTACAGGGGTCGTGGTTCCGGGAACTAGGGCCAGGTTTTCCATTCCCGTAATGCCAGGCCCACTGATGAAAAACGCAAAGGCATCATTGAATTCAGAACAAACAAATTCATTGTATTCCTCGGATGCAAAAACATAGCGAAACTTCACATAATCGCCTAAAATTCTAAACTGGAAACGAAGTACTGCGGCATCATACGTTTCTTTCCCTCCAATGAGCGGTGCGAGAAGATTGGTGCCGCTAAGTTCAAAGTTGCCGCCTCCGTTTAATCCGTCGTCATCGTTGGGGCCAACCGCGTTCGATATTAATCCGGTACTCATAAGTACCCCCTCCTGAAAACCAATGTTGGATGAAGAACCATTGAACTGACCGAGCATATTTGCTCCTCCCGAAAAAGAAATTGTGGCGGGGTTAAACTCGACGGTGCCGTTTTCTTCATCAACCAGATAATCGACCATGGCTAATGCATTAGCTTGCGAAACTGATAATTGCGCAAAAGCCATCTGCCCGCCTAACGCGAAAAACAGAAGGATTACAATTTGTTTAAAACGTCGCATGTTTGCCATCAACACCATCAGATTTTCCTTGCCCGACTTTATGAAACAATTCTGATTCAATTTAATTTCAAAAAAATCGGACAACACCCACCTAAATTTATGCCAAATTTCTCAATTTGCAAGTCCAAACCTTTTTCCTTCGATTTAAAATAAACTATTCATAATGAGCGATATAAAACATATTGTCGACAAAAACTCCGAACGCTACCTGAATGAACTCTTCGCCTTGTTGCGTATTCCTTCCGTTAGTGCCGATCCAAAATACAAAACCGACGTGCTTCGCATGGCCGATGCCGTGAAAGACAGTCTCGTTGCCGCAGGAGCTGAAAAAGTTGAGATTTGCCCAACACCGGGCTATCCGATTGTGTATGGTGAAAAAATCATCGATACAAATCTACCTACAGTTCTTGTGTATGGGCACTACGACGTGCAGCCGCCCGATCCACTCGAGCTTTGGACCAGTCCGCCGTTTGAGCCGGTAATTCGTAACGGGAATATTTATGCGCGCGGTTCGGCCGACGATAAGGGGCAAGTCTTCATGCACGTGAAGGCATTTGAACTCATGCTGCAAAACAATCTCCTTCCTTGCAACGTTAAATTCATGATCGAAGGCGAGGAAGAAGTAGGCTCTTCGAACCTGGATAATTTCCTTGAAGCCAATAAAGAACGTCTCAAAGCCGATTGCGTTTTGGTTTCAGACACCTCGATGATTGCCAACGATATTCCTTCCATCAATACCGGCTTGCGCGGTTTGTCGTATGTTGAAGTTGAGGTTACCGGCCCCAACCGCGACCTGCATTCGGGCGTTTACGGCGGTGGCGTTGCCAACCCAATCAATGTGTTGTGCGAAATGATTGCATCGCTCAAAGACAGCGATCTGCATATCAGTATTCCGGGCTTTTACGATGACGTAATCGAACTTTCACAAGCAGAACGTGATGCCTTGAATTCGGCTCCTTTTGAGGTGGAAGAGTACAAGCGCGAGCTGAAAATCGGAGATGTAATGGGCGAGAAAGGCTACTCAACGCTCGAACGCACTGCTACGCGACCAACCCTCGATGTAAACGGAATTTGGGGTGGCTACACCGGCGAAGGTGCCAAAACGGTTCTGCCTTCGAAGGCCTACGCGAAAATCTCGATGCGCTTGGTGCCGAATCAAAGTCCTGATAAGATTACCGAGTTGTTTAAGAAGCACTTCGAATCGATTGCTCCGGCAGGCGTGAAGGTGGAGGTTCGACCGCACCACGGTGGCTGGCCTGTAGTTACGCCAACCGATTCGAATGAGTACCGTGCGGCAGCCAAAGCCATGCAAACCACGTTTGGCAAGGAACCTATTCCGGCGCGTGGTGGTGGATCAATTCCAATTGTAGCATCGTTCGAGAAAATCTTGGGATTGAAGACTGTGCTTATGGGCTTCGGACTCGACACCGACGATATCCACTCGCCCGACGAACATTATGGGGTTTTCAATTACTTGAAAGGCATCGAAACGATACCGTATTTCTTTAGGTATTATGCGGAGATGAAACAGAACGGGTAAGGATTTTTTCTTCAGGAAAGTGAAGATGCCAAATAACACGAATAGATTTCACTACCGAGTTTAATTGAATAATTGGTCCATTGTTCAATTGAGTATTCTATTGGAATTTCGTTAACTTTAGACCATGAAGAAGCCACGATTGTATTTTGACACATCGGTATTCGGTGGAATTC
>CANMGM010000155.1 GCA_947497195.1 Bacteroidota bacterium | reverse complement strand
GCTTCTGCGTAGATGCGTAAAAGCGGTTCGGTTCCCGATGGACGAATCATCACCCACGAATCGTCGCTTAAAAAATGCTTGTAGCCATCAAGGTCTTCCACGCGTTGAACGCCATATTTTCCGAATGCTGAAAATTTCTGGGCTTTGCAGTCTATTATGATTTGCTGTTTCTGCGCTTCGGGCACATGCACGTCGTTTCGGTCGAAGCTAAATGCGCCCACAATGTCGTACACTTCCTGAATGAGCTCGTGCAAACGCTTGCCCGACTTGGCCATGAATTCCCAAATTACCAGTCCCATCCAAATGCCATCGCGCTCCGGAATATGTCCTTTAATGGCAATACCGCCCGATTCCTCACCACCCAGCAACACATCCTCATTGATCATGATACCGGCGATGTATTTGAATCCGATTTTCACGGTTTCAAGCTCCAAGCCGTAATGCGCACAAAGTTTTTTCACTTTTACCGATGAAGAGAAGGCCGTGCAAACTTTGCCGTCCATTCCTTTGTATTTCTTGAGGTAGTGGATGAGCAAGAGGATAATGTGATGTGAGTCGACAAAATTCCCTTTATTATCGAACAAACCAATGCGATCAGCATCGCCATCAGTTGCCAAACCGCAATCAATATCTTCGGCAATGCGAATCATCTCCGAAAATTCCTGCAGGTTTCGTGCAATGGGTTCGGGGGCCTGTCCGTCGAACGATGGATTGTGCTCGCAGTGTAGCATGGTTGTATCTGGTAATAACCTGCGGATTACGTTCTGACCCGCTCCGTACATGGCATCGTAGGCCAATTCGAGGTCGGAATTGCGGATGGCATCGAGATCGAACGCCTGCTCAACATGCTTGCAGTATTCGTCTTCGAGCGGAACCCAGATAAACTCCCCTTTTTGTTGAAATTCGAGGAAGGACAATGCTTTGTAATTATCGTTTACATTTTCGGGAATTAGGTCTTCAATTTCTTCAATTTTATCGGGCAGTAAGGGGCCGCCGTAATGTCCCTTTAATTTGTAGCCGTTGTAGGCTGGAGGATTGTGGCTTGCCGTAATGATAATGCCTAGACTAGCCTTGTAATTCTTTGCTCCAAGCGAAATCATAGGAGTTGAAACAAAGCCTTTGGCAAGGTATACTTTGATGTTGTGTGCAAGCATTACGCGTGCAACGGTTTCGGCAAATAACTCGCCGGCAAAACGGCAATCGTGGCCAATAACGACTGAGGGATTCGGGAAATTTTTCTTTAGCCAAAGTGCTGTTCCTTCCGTTACGCGTGCAACATTGTCGACTGTGAATTCTTCTGCAATGATGGCTCTCCAGCCGTCGGTTCCAAATTTAATTTTCATGTTTATTAGTTTATTCCGCGTGCATCTAGGCTTTTCCGGTAGCGCGATGCATTGCGTGTATGTTCGGTGTATGTGCTTGCAAAATCATGGTAGCCCGATCGATCGGGACGGGCGCAAAAGTAAAGGTAGGAATGTGGCTGATAATTCAAAACCGCATCGATACTTTCTTTTTTTGCCAATGCAATTGGGCCAGGCGGCAAACCGAAATTTTGGTAGGTGTTATACGGCGAATTTACTTTCAGATGATTTCCCTTTATGCGGCGAATTCCATCATCGCCCACTGCAAATTTAACTGTGGGATCGGCTTGTAGCTTCATGTTTTTTTTCAGACGATTCAGGTAAACTCCTGCAATCACGGGCCATTCGTCCTTGCGGTTCGATTCCTGCTGAATGATCGATGCCAACACCGAAACCTCGGCTATACTTAGCCCCATTTTACTTGCTATTCCTTTGCGTTCACCATTCCAGAAGCTGAGGTAATTCACACCCATCGAATCAACAAATTCCTTTGCAGGCGTATTCCAGTAAAACAAGTATTTGTCAGGAAAAATGAGGCTTAATGCGTTTTCGGGATTTAATCCGTATTTATCTCTGAATTCGGATGAACTCATGGTTTCGAGAATTTCAGATGAATCGGCTTCGATAAATTTGGACACCTTTCCGGCCAATTCGAAACGATTTTTAATGCTTTTAAATACCAACTCAACCGGTTCCTGTTCGCCCGATCGCAGCAATTCAATTAGTTCGCGGTTGTTCATACCGGGCCTCACACTATAGCGACCGGGTTTTACCTGTTCGTCGTAATGCATCAATTCTGCCATCCAGCGAAACGACTCGGCATTGTGCAGCATGCCTTCGCGTCCCAGTTCATGCATCACGTCTTCGAAGGTCGAACCTGTGCGGATATACACGTATTTTTCGCCATGACTCAATACAAGATTTGAACGGAATGCACGGCTGTAGAAGAAATAAGCGGATCCGGCAAGCACTAAGCCGAGCACAATTGCGAGCGCTACAAGAACCTTAACGTACCCTGGGTTTGATTTTTTCTTTTTCGCCGGTGATTTGCGTTTTGCCATAGCGGGCGCTAAATTCCTGAAAAAGTTCTAAATCACATCGTATAATCTGCCTTTTTAGAAAAATATGATCTACAAATAATTTTGCAGAGAATTTTTAAATCACAAGCGCGATAATCGTATTTAACAAGGCCAGAAAATCGAAAATTAATAGTACCCCAAGGTTTTCAACATCGACTTATAGCTCTGTTCTTTACCAAAAATATATGTGCTCAATTCGCCCTGTTCGTCTTTGCTAACGATAACATGTTTGGGTGCCGGAATGAGACAATGCTGGATCCCTCCGTAGCCTCCCAGCGATTCCTGATAGGCACCGGTGTGGAAAAATCCGATGTACAAGGGATTCTCCGGAATTTCTTCTTCTTCGACCTTGGGTAAAAACACCTGACTAATATGCGCTTCGGCATTGTAATAATCGAGGCTGTCGCAGGTTAATCCACCCAAGTTCACGCGCTTATACTCGCGGTTCCATTGGTTGATGGCAAGCAGAATAAAGCGCTGGTTAATTCCCCAGGTATCGGGAAGCGTTGTGATAAATGAACTGTCGATCATGTACCAGTTTTCGGTATCGTTCTGCTGCTTCAGGTCGATGATTGAAAAAAGCGTTGCACCGCTTTCGCCAACCGTAAACGAACCAAATTCGGTGAAAATTGTCGGTTCTTCAACTCCTTGCTGATTGCAGAAATTCTTAATCTGGCGGATGATTTCCTCGATCATATACTCATAATCGAACTCAAATGCCAGTGAATTGCGAATGGGCAATCCCCCGCCTATATTCAATGAATCGAGTTCAGGGCAAATCTTTTTCAAATCGCAATACACTTGCAGGCATTTCGACAATTCACTCCAGTAATAAACCGTATCACGGATTCCCGAATTAATAAAGAAATGCAGCATTTTAAGCTCAAACCGCTCATCGGTTTGGATGTGATCTTCGTAAAATTTTAGAATATCCTTGTAACGAATACCTAAACGCGATGTGTAAAACTCAAATGATGGTTCTTCTTCCGAAGCGATGCGAATTCCGATTTTGGTTTGACCTTTCAGATGCTCCTTGTAATAGTTGATTTCGTTTTTAGAATCGAGAATCGGAATCAAATTTTCAAAACCTTCGTTTTTAAGCTCTACAATAAATTCCTGATACATCGGACGTTTATACCCGTTGCAGATGATGTATTTATCTTTCGACAACAATCCTTTTTCGTGCAATTCTTTGATGATCGGCATATCGTAAGCCGAAGATGTTTCGATGTGCACGTCGTTTTTCAAAACCTCTTCAAGCACGAACGAAAACTGCGAACTTTTGGTGCAATAGCAATAAACATACTTGCCTTTGTAATCGGCCTTTGCCATTCCCACATTAAACATTATTTTTGCCTTCTGTATCTGCTCGCTGATTTTTGGCAAATACGTTATTTTCAAAGGCGTTCCGTATTGTTCGATGATATCCATCAACGGAATTTCGTTGAAATAAAGTTCATTATCCTGCACATCGAAGCCCGGTTGAGGAAACTCAAAGGTTTGCTTAATCAGGTCTTCGTACTTGTTTTTCATGTCCATTTTAGGGCGCGATTAAGAGGTGGTGTAGTTGAATTGCAAAAGTAACTAACTTACTTATACAATTCAAAGCGAGAAGTAAGTAATTTAGATTTATGCGAAAACCAAAGCTTGTTTTACTTCGGTCTGAGTTGGGTGCCGGAACACGTGGCGCCAGCCTTGGTGTAGATGCATTAAAAATTGCAGCCATTGACTTAGAAAGCAACTATTTTAGGAAGTACGATTCGATCGATATTGAGGATGAAAACTGGATGTTGCTCGAAAAAGTGAATCACAAATACGCCAAACGGATTCGTGGTTTGGTGAAGATTTATAATAGACTGTCGAAGGCAATTGCGAAAAATCTAAAGAAAACAGATTCATTTCCAATTGTTCTCGCGGGCGATCATAGCACTGCTGGGGGGACAATTGCCGGCATAAAAATGGCCTTCCCCGATGAGCGCGTCGGTGTTATTTGGATTGATGCGCATGCCGATATTCACTCGCCATATACTACTCCTTCGGGCAATTTACATGGCATGCCGCTGGCAACGGCGTTGGCCGAAGACAATCTCGAAGTTCAGACCAACGAACTTGATGAGAAAACCGAGGAACTTTGGGAAAAGCTTAAAGATATAGGTGGGATAACTCCAAAAATAAAGTATGCCGATCTCATATATATAGGTGTACGTGATACGGAGGCTCAGGAGGATTTCTTGATGGAGAAACATGGTGTACGAAATATTACTACACGCGAACTGCGTCAGATTGGGGTGGAAGAAGTTGTTGAAATTGTGAACGATCGCTTAAAGGATTGTTCCAAAATCTACATTTCGTTCGATGTCGATAGCCTCGACCCAAAAATTTCGGTAGGAACCGGAACTCCTGTACCACAAGGTCTACGTTTTAAAGAAGCGCGCGAATTGCTTCAGACGCTTTGCCGCGATGAACGTGTATGTTGTCTCGAGTTTGTTGAAATTAATCCAACACTCGACACCGAAAACGCCATGGCCGAAACCGCATTTAAATTACTTGAAGCAGCCACTGATGCTGCACTTGGAGCATAATTATGAAGCAACCCGCTCACTGGTTTAACGAACAAATTACATCAACTGTTCGCTCACTTTATCCAAATCTGGATGCAAATCAAATCGTTATCCAGGAAACCCGAAAGGATGTTGAAGGGGATTTTACGCTAGTTTGTTTTGGATTAACGCGTCTTTCAGGAAAGAATCCGGCACAAACGGCTGATGAAATTGGAAGAGCTTTTTGCGAATCGAATTCGGAGGCATCTCATTTTAATGTCGTAAACGGATTCCTTAACATTGTCTTAAAGTTTGAGTTTTGGGTTACCTACTTGCTTCAATATAGGACAGGTTCAGAGGGGTCGAATGTGGATAAAAAGCGGGTGATGGTCGAATTTGCTTCACCCAACACAAATAAGCCGCTACATCTCGGGCATATCCGCAATATTCTGCTTGGCGATGCCGTAAGCCGCATTATTGAGGCTGCCGGCAATGAAGTAATCCGCGTAAACCTGGTAAACGATCGCGGTATTCACATCTGTAAATCGATGCTTGCCTGGAAAAATGCAGGTGGCACTGAAACGCCTCAATCATCGGGCTTGAAAGGCGATCACCTTGTAGGGAAATATTATGTTGCTTTCGATAAGGCGCTAAAGATTGAAACGGATCCTATTCTTGCTGAAATCGAAAATGGGAATTTCACTTCGGTAGAATCTGCATTGAAGGAGAAAGCCTCCGCGCTTCATGCAAAATTGGCTGAGGCCAACGATGAAAAACGCGATGAAATTCGCGCAGAACTGAAACGCATCGCTGCCTCGAGCACGCCGCTAATGAGGGCTGCACAGGATATGCTTCGCTTGTGGGAAGCAAATGACACCGAGACGATCAACTTGTGGAAAACAATGAACGGCTGGGTGTATGATGGTTTCGATGTAACATATAAGCAATTGGGTGTGGCATTCGATAAAATCTATTACGAATCGAATACCTATTTACTCGGGAAAAATATTGTTGAATCGGGATT
>CANMGM010000154.1 GCA_947497195.1 Bacteroidota bacterium | reverse complement strand
TGCCGGACTCAGTGCAGAATACCGATTTAATTCTGCATCTGAACTTTATGGTGGGCTAAGCCAAAACTACCGTCCAGTATTATTCTCCGATTTAACCCCACCTGCAACTACCGATACGGTTGATGCTGGCTTGAGCGATGCTTCGGGCTACACGGGAGAATTCGGATTCAGAACCCGGAAATCGTGGTTGTATTTTGATGCAAACGTTTTCTATGTGCACTATTCAAACCGCATCGGAACACTGGCAATCGAAAGCGCACAGGGCACCAGGCAATTTCGCACCAACATCGGTGAGTCGGTATCGAAAGGCATCGAGTACCTTGTCGAGATTAATCCATGCAAACTCATTGGTAAAACCGAATGTCCTTCGTTTAATGCCAGCATTTTTGCTTCGGGCGCCTTCCAGGACGCACGCTACACCAATTTGCCGAAAACAACACCTGTTGATGGAATTATAACGACTAAAAACCTGAAGGGGAATTTTGTGGAATATGCCCCGCGGTATAATTTCAGAACAGGTTTGAACCTAAAATGGAAGATGTTTGCTTTTTCGGCACAGATTTCCCATTCGGCCGAAGTATTTGCCAGTGCCGATAATTCGGTTGAACCTTCGGCGACTGCAACCGATGGATTGATTCCGGCTTATACAGTGGCCGACCTCAATTTCTGTATTACACCATTTGAGCATTTCGAGTTAAAGGCAGGGATCAACAATGTGTCTGATGTGCGTTATTTTACGCGCCGCGCAGGAGGATATCCCGGTCCTGGTATATTGCCTGCCGATGCGCGAAACTTCTGGATATCGGTTGGCTACTCGTTTTAGTATTTCGAATAGAAATTTTTCATTTCAATTCGCTCCACAATTGCATACATTTGCGGCATTGATGTAAATAAACATGAGAACAATAATTTCTTTCCTTTTTGGAGCCTCATTACTGGCTCTTGCCGTTTCCTGCGATACAAAAAAAGACGGTATTTCGGCTGATATGGTAACCAATTCGGCCAGCGCCGACGGGAAGTCTGATGTTCCGGTTTCGGAAATTAAATTCGACAAAGACACCTTCAATTTCGGAGAAGTTTTGGAAGGAGAGAAGGTTTCGCATTCTTTCACTTTTACCAATACCGGCGATAACGATCTGGTTATATCAAATGCACGTGGCTCATGCGGCTGCACCGTGCCCGAATGGCCAAAAGAACCGATTGCTCCCGGCAAATCAGGCAAAATTGATGTGGTATTCAATTCCGAAGGGAAACCCGGCAATGCTATCAAATCGGTTACCGTAAGTACCAATACCGAACCTGCAACACATCAGTTGTTCATTACAGGCTTTGTAAAAAAAGCCGAAGAAAAATAATCGCTAAAACGCAATCATGATTTCAACAATTCTTATGATGGGAGGTGGCCAACAAGGTGGTCTTGCCTCATTGATTCCAATGGTTCTAATCATTGTGATTTTCTACCTTTTCATGATTCGTCCGCAGATGAAGAAAGCGAAGGACGCCAAAAAGTTTCGCGAAGGTTTGGGGAAAGGGGATAAAATCATCACCATTGGCGGTATTCATGGAAAGATTACCGAAGTATCGGAAACTACTTTTGTTATTGAAACTGAGGGTGGAGCGAAGCTGCGCATCGAGAAATCGGCTGTATCGACCGGTGCGCCGGGCGAACAGATTCAGTCGGCCTAATCACTAATTTATGGCCCGGACGAAATCAGGCTTATTCCGTTCGGCTTTCTTCAGAAGAAGGAATTTGCTTGCATTTGCGATTTGCCTTTTGATTTCGGCGCTTTTGTGGATTCTGATGGCATTCAATAATTTTTACACAAGCACCATCAAGGTTCCCATACGCTACATCAACCTTCCTGAAAAAAACATCCTAACAGAAAAGTTGCCGATTGAAGCGGATATAGACATTTCGGGCTCGGGATATCACCTGCTTTCTTATCGATTCAGACCAAAATTGGCCGAAATACTTATAGACGGACGCAATATTGGTTTTAAGAATCAGCTCGGTTTTATCAGCACCTACCACGCCATCGATTATTTTAACCGGCAGCATGGCGATATCAAAGTGCTGAACATCAATCCCGACACGCTATTTTTTCAATTTATCGATAAAGGATTCAAGAAAGTTCCTGTCGTCGTAAATTCATACCTCGACTTTGAGCGGGAATTTGACTTGCGCGATAGTTTAGTCATTCGTCCCGATTCGATCGAAATTAGCGGTCCAATCGAGAAGCTGGAAAGCATAGAACGAATCGAAGCTCAGCCATTGATTGCACGCAAATTGAATAAATCGGCAACGTATTCCTTGAAAATTAAAGCGCCTGATGTGCAATTGTCGTATGCGCCGGCCGAAGTTGCCGTTACCGTAAATGTTGACCGGTTTACCGAAGCCCGCATTACACTTCCTGTGCGCGAGTTGAATGGCAAAACAACTGATCCGCGCATTGTTACAATTGTATTTCAGGTAGCATTCAGCCATTACGATAAAATTAAAGCTGCCGATTTTGAAATTTCGACAGACAGTGCAGGAGCAGCGGGCGGCAAACAGCGCCTCATTGTGAAAAGTGCACCTTATTATGCAAAGAAAATAAGCATTTTGCCATCCATGGTAAAGGTTAATCCGTAACTTGCTATCCATGTTTAAGGTTGGCATAACGGGCGGTATCGGATCGGGAAAAACCACGGTAGCACGAATTTTTAAATCTTTAGGAATTCCGGTGTTTCATTCCGATGATGAAGCGAAGAAGTGCTATTCAACACATCCCGAAGTGCGTCAAAAAATCCTTGATTTCATTGGGCCTGATGCTTATGATACAGATGATGAGCCCAATTTTCCATTGATTGCCCAACGTGTTTTTACAAATGAAGCCTTACTAAAACAGGTAAATGCGCTGATTCATCCGCTAGTTGCCCAAAGATTTGAATCATGGTGCACGGAAAATCAAAAGACAGCGTATGTACTGAAAGAAGCGGCCATTTTGGTCGAAACGGGTGCAAATAGGGCACTTGATGCACTTATCGTGGTCAAAGCTCCGGAACAACTTCGTATCGAACGCGTTATGCAGCGAACACGCCAAAGTCGTGAGTCGATTGAAGCACGTATTCGCCAACAGGGATCTGTGGAAGAAGCACTAAAACTGGCCGATTACTGTATTGTGAACGATGGGGAAGAGGCACTAATTCCACAAGTGCTTTCGATTCATGCTCAACTCATTGAACGAAGCAATACACCAAGATGAAGCTCCTAAATACCCAGCAAATTCGCGAAGCTGATGCATTTACGACTGCGCAGGAAGGCATAAGCTCGCTTGATTTGATGGAGCGTGCAGCTGATCGTTGCACAGAGTGGATGCTGAATCATTTGGGTTATGCACGGAAATTTGCGGTTGTTTGCGGTCCGGGTAATAACGGTGGCGATGGATTGGCGATTGCACGTCAACTGCACGAACGTGGGCTTGAAGTTGACGTGTTGCTTCTTCGGGCCGAAAAATATAGCGCCGATAACCTGATTAACCAGCAGGCATTAGAAGCGAGGGGAATACAGATTGATGCGCTTGATATAGCACGAATTGAAGCAATGAGTCAGGATGATTGCGTGTGGGTTGATGCACTCTTTGGTAGCGGAGCACGCGAAATTGCAGATACCAATCTGTGTCATATTGTTGATGCATTAAATGTTGTTCGTGGCTTGCGCGTTAGCATCGATTTACCAAGCGGTCTGCAGAGTGATTTCATCCCCGAGCCGAAAAGCCATGTTGTTAAAGCGAACATCACGCTGTGTTTTCATAAACCCCGTTTAAGCTTTTTCTTCGAAGAAACTGCATCATTTCTTGGTCATTGGGAAGTGCTCGATATTGGATTGAAGGAGCCTGAGATTATACATACAGACTGTTATTTTACCACACTGAACGATGCGAAAAGCCTGTTTCGGAAGCGCCCCGTCTTTTCGCATAAAGGCACATTTGGACATGCACTGCTTGCGGGAGGAAGTTTGGGCAAAGGCGGAGCAGTAATTTTAGCAGCCAAAGCAGCACTGCGCAGCGGAGCTGGTAAGGTTACGGCATTCGTCCCACAGTGCGTGGTTGCGCCTCTGCAGAGTGCGCTGCCCGAGGCGATGTGCTTGCCTGCTGATAGCGAAAGCCATCTAAGCGGATTGCTCAATCCCGAATTTTTTGATGCTATTGCTTTTGGCATGGGCGCCGGAACGCATGAAGATACAGCCCGATTACTGAAGCTGTTAATTCAAAACACTCCCATTCCCATGGTATTGGATGCCGATGCGTTGAACATTCTGGCTGAAGAAAAAACCTGGCTTGCATTTCTGCCTGCACGAACAATTCTTACGCCACATCCGGGCGAGCTCGACCGAATTTTTGGTAAGGTTTCGAGCAGTTTTGATCGTTGGCAAAATGCCCGTGCATTGGCATTTAAAACCGGTTGTATCGTGGTGTTAAAGGGTGCGTATACGCGCATTTGCCTGCCCGACGGGCAAACGCTGCTCAATAGTTCGGGCAATGCGGGCATGGCCACAGCCGGCGCCGGTGACGTACTGAGCGGCATTATTGCAGCGTTGTTGGCAACGGGTTATTCTGAATTAGATGCTGCCGTTTTAGGAGTATTTGCGCACGGGATGGCTGGCGATTTCGCAGCTGCTAAACATGGAGAAACAGGAATGATTGCTGGCGATGTTGTTGAGGCGCTGGCTGAGGTTTGGAAAGTGATGGAAGCATAATTGTTTCTATTTAAACGCTAAAAGTTCAAGATTAGAATTACAATGATCGATACTTCTTGTATACTTTTACAAAAATCAAATTCTATGATATCTTCCTTAAAATCAGCATTAATTCTTTCCGTTTTTTTATTATCGGGTTTAGCCGTTCATGCACAGAAGGTATTCAGCGTTGCTTATGAATCGCAGGCTCAGGTTAAGGTGTTCGTGGTTAAATACGAAAGCCAAGCCGATTTATTGGTATACAAAGTTAAATACGAAAGCCAGGTTGGAGACAATAACGGCAAATGGTTCTTTACAGCGTACGAAAGTCAGGCGAAAAAGAAAATATACTTTGTTGACTACGAATCACAGGCTCAACTGAAGGTGTTCTTTGTAGATTATGAAAGCAGGGCAGGTTGGAAAAACGCAAGCAAAAAGCACCTATTATACTGATTCCGCTTCTCAGAAAAATACGGGGAAAGGTTCTCTTTGAGCTTCATTTTTCTCCCATTTTCAATAAGGGTTCGCTTATTCGGACCACCGAATTTCAGGAGATTTCTTTGGAAGTATGAATCGAAATGAAGAGCTAGATGCGGCATTATTGCGATGCTCCTGCGTGAGGGATTGGCGCGTAAAGCCCACAGTACCGAAAGCGGAGCGTTTCGGTACGAGGACTTGCAGCAAAAGCCCGACCCGAAGGGGCACGCCCAAATGGTTTATGATTTAATTTTGTTCAGGCCTTGAAGCAAATTGCATATTCTTTACGAACCTCCCGCGAACTTCTAACAAGGCATCCTTAAACAAGGATTTTCACCAGGGCTGTTCATAATTTTCGCTTGACACGAATCGATTGATTTTGTAGGAATCCTATCCCCCCTACCCATACGGCGAAGCTACAAAACAGCCAGGCTTTAATCGTAAGTAAACGTTTATAAACGTTTAAAACGCTTGTAGTGCTAGTTCGAAGATTTAAACCCAGAATATGCATTAGGAAATCTATTCCGAGCCTAAACTACTTTAAATCAGGATCCGCCAGGGGGCGGAAACATATCTTCTCAAACCGTAGCGCTACTACGCTTTTCGAATCTAAGTTTCTGATATTTTGTATTTTAGATTCTCATTACGAAGTCCTAACGCATAATCTGGGTTAAAACGTATGTTTTCAACATAACAATCGCATACGAATTCAGTTTCAGACGCATTACGTGCGATTATTTCCAAGTTATCTTTTGGAAATTTCCCTTTCCTTTGCTCCGGCTTTTTATTCTGCACAGGGAGATGATTCTTATTCGCAC
>CANMGM010000153.1 GCA_947497195.1 Bacteroidota bacterium | reverse complement strand
TTGTTGAACCGAATCGCCGGAGGTGTTTTCGGCGTCCTTAAATATTTGGTTTTTATCTGCATTATTCTGGCCTTGCTTTCGGGCAGTAGAATAGGGCAAATGGAGTTGATACAGAATTCAAAAACTGCAGCGACACTAATAAATATTGGGTCGAAATTGTCGCCCGGTATCGAACAAATTGGTCACAATGCAGTTAATTTGCCTGATATTTTGCCTCAGACTGAACAGCAGTGAGGTTTTTCCTTAAAAAACCAAAAGATATGATACTTCGAGAGGATGTGCTTTCGGCACTTGGAAATGTAATGGAACCCGATTTGGGCAAAGACCTCGTTACATTGAATATGATTCAGGATGTGCAAATCGACGGCAATAAGGTTTCTTTCACTGTTGTTCTCACAACGCCGGCTTGCCCGATGAAGGACTTTATACACAATGCATGCGTAAATGCCATTAAACACTATGTGCATCAGGATGCCGAAGTAGAAGTAAGCATGACCGCCAATACAAGTTCTTCACGACAGAAAGAAAGAACAATGCTTCCGGGGGTAAAGAATATTATTGCGGTTTCCTCAGGAAAAGGGGGCGTAGGCAAATCTACAATTGCGGCCAATCTGGCTGTTACACTTGCCGAATTGGGTGCACGCGTGGGATTGATCGACGCAGATATTTACGGCCCCTCAGTTCCCATTATGTTTAACGTCGAAGGCGAGATGCCGGCGGTGCGTATGGTTGAAGGAAAACAAATGATGGTGCCGATTGAGAGTTATGGTGTTAAAGTATTGTCGATAGGTTTTTTTGCAGATACGGCGCAGGCAATTGCCTGGAGGGGGCCCATGGCTTCAAAAGCGCTAAATCAGTTATTTGCCGACGCAGATTGGGGCGAACTTGATTATCTGCTTGTTGATTTACCGCCGGGTACAGGCGACATCCACCTTAGTCTGGTTTCGGGAGTTCCGCTTACCGGTGCGATTGTGGTAAGCACCCCTCAAAAAGTTGCACTGGCTGATGCTGAAAAAGGTGTTGCAATGTTCCGCATTCCATCCATCAACGTTCCGGTACTTGGAATCATCGAGAATATGGCTTGGTTTACTCCCGAAGAACTGCCTCAAAACAAGTATTATATCTTTGGTAAGGAAGGGGCCAAAGAGTTAGCCGAAAAAATAAATGTTCCTCTTTTGGGGCAGATTCCGATTGTTCAGGGAATTAGAGAAGGTGCAGATTTTGGTCATCCGGCAAGCCTGCAGCCCAATTCTGTTCTTTCAAGTTTGTTTATAACACTTGCAGGCCGTGTTGTACAGCAAATCGCTATACAAAACGCGGCGAAACATGCGCAAAAGGAAGTACACTAGGATTAATCGGAGCTGCTATCTGTGTTGTGCTGATGCACAAGTTTTCTGAGCTTCTTTCCGAATCCTTTTTCTTTTTTACCGAGACTTTCGAATACTTCGGCTTCTGCCAATTGGAATGATGCCGTGGCCTGTTGCAAAACTTCCATCCCCTTTGCGGTGAGCAATAGCGACCTGGAGCGAGTATCAGAATGATGGTTTTTTCGCTGTACCAGCTTACGGCTTTCCAAAGTGCGCAACACTTTTGATGTCATCATTTTATCGCAACCCGAAAAGGCCGAAAGCATGCGCTGCGTTATAGCGTAAGGTTGATTTTTATTTAAAGTAGCCAAACAATTCAGCAAAAGAAATTGAACATGGGTAACGCCATGCGGATCGAGCCTTTCCCTTATTTTTCGTTGCCAGAGGTTAGAAAGTTGCCAAACAGAAAAACCGGTTGAGTTTCCGGGACTTTCAAAGGCAAGTTCAAAACCGGGTACAATGCGATTTTTCATTTTTCGGGGTAGAGTAGGTATTTCTTTCGAATTAAGGAAAATTTTTCCAATCCGGCAGTCCAGCTTTCACGAATTTCTGCTTCGGTTTTTCCGCTTTCAATCTGCTTTCTCAGCTTATCGGTACCTGCCAGTTTATCGAAAAATGGGGTAAAGAACGTTGTTTTGTCGGGAGCCGACTGGTACATTGAAAGCAGCCAGAAGAGATGCAACTTGCCTTTTTCGCGGATAAATCCTTCGCCAAATCCGCTCAAGTCGAAGCCTTTGCATTCGGCGTTCATATGTGGAGGATTTTTACTGCCCGGGCCAGAAACAGGTGTAAATGTGTACGTTCCTTCCTTGTTACCGGGAAAGCCAATTACTTCGAAGGGTTTTGGTGTACCGCGTCCCAAACTCACAGGCGTTCCTTCGAACAAACACAGGCTAGGATACAGGTAAATGGCATTCATGCTTTTCAGGTTGGGAGATGGCGGAACATCAACGGTGTAAAAATCGCCGTGTTTCCAGTATTTGCATGGAATCACGGACAGGCTGCACTTTTTCCCGTTTTTAAGCCATGCTTCACCATTCACCATGTTGGCATATTCGCCAACGGTCATACCGTGTACGATTGGAACAGGGTGTAAGCCCACAAACGATGCGTAGGCCGGTTCAAGAATGGGACCATCGAAATAATGCCCGTTCGGATTCGGGCGGTCGAGCACCAGCACCGGAATGTTCTGCTCTGCACAGGCTTCCATCACATAGCTCAGCGTCGAAATGTAGGTGTAAAAACGTGCACCCACATCCTGAATGTCGAATACTACGATTCCAATGTCTTTCAACTGAGCAGCAGTTGGCTTCTTGTTTTCTCCGTAAAGCGAAACAACCGGCAATCCCGTTTTAGGATCTTTTCCCGATGCTATTTTCTCGCCAGCATCAGCAGCTCCCCGAAAACCGTGTTCGGGGGCGAAAACGCTTACAATGTTCACGCCCTGGCTACGCAGCGTATCGACCAGATGCCTGCCATCGACCAGCGAAGTGTGATTGGCAACCAAGGCTACACGCTTGTTCTTTAGCATTGGCAGGTACTCGAAAAATTGTTCGGCTCCGGTAATGGCCATTTGCGAACCTTTTGAATCGGCTATAGCAGTCTTCCCCACCTGGTTTTGGGAGCAGCACGCATGCGAAACGAGAAAACAAAAAGCAATTAATACTGGGAAATTCCTAATTTGGGCGGCGTAAGACATATCCGTTTGAGTTTTTCTAAATTTATAGCAAGGCGGCTGCTGAAAGCGGGACGTAAACAACGTGCAACGGGTACTGCAGTGGGAATTGCAACAATTGGTATTTCCCTGGGAATCTGCATCATGATTGTTGCTTTGGCCATAGTAACCGGTTTTCAGCGTGAAATCCGCGGAAAAGTTATCGGATTTGCATCGCATATTCAAATCTCCAAATACGATTCCAACAATTCATTAGAAGTTAGTCCATTTGATGCCAATGCAAAATTGCTGAACGAAATTAATGGCATTGAAGGAGTTGAATCTGTTTTTCGGTTTGCACGAAAACCTGGGATTGTTAAATCAGATGAGTTAGTAGAGGGTGTTTTGTTTAAAGGAGTTGATGCCGAAAACACCTTGCCTTTTTTCAAAAAGCACCTCGTGGCGGGTCGAATGCCTTCCTTTGCCGATTCTGCGAGCTCCAAGGAGATTCTCATTTCGAAAAGCCTCGCTTCTAAATTCCATCTTGCTCCCGATAGTAGCATTATTCTGTATTTCGTGCAGGATCCGCCTAAAGCCCGGAAGTTAAAAATTAGCGGTATTTACGAAACCGGATTGGGTGATCAGGATTTTGATCAGGTGTATATAATCGGCGATTTACGCATCATTCAGAAGCTTAATAACTGGCCCGATGAACGAATTGGTGGTATCGAAATCGATGTAAAAGAAGGATATGATTACCGCGCTGTAAATGAAGCGGTTTATAAGCATATACCTGCCGACTTAACAAGTGAAGATATCGAAGAACTCTATCCGCAGCTTTTTGGCTGGCTAAGCCTCATCGATACAAATGTTGTGATTGTGATTGTTTTGATGCTCATAGTATCGGTTATAAATACAGTTACATCGCTTCTTATTCTTATCCTTGAACGAATACAGATGATTGGAATTTTAAAAGCGCTCGGGGCAAGCAACGGACAGATTTCCGGTATTTTCTTGTATCAGGCTGCTGCAATGACACTTAAAGGTTTGTTTTTTGGAAACCTTTTAGCATTAAGCCTTTGTTTCCTTCAAAAAGAGTATAATCTGATTGAGCTGAATGAGGCAACATATTATTTGAAGTACGTGCCCATCCATCTCGATTTTATTCGTGTTCTTTTCTTAAACGCCGGTTTTTTTGCGGTATCGATGTCATGTCTGATTTTTCCATCGTTACTCGTATCGAAATTCAAACCTGCGCGCACCATGCGATTTACTTAATGCTAGTATTGGTGATTTTACCTAATTAACGCGTGTAGTTTGATTGGCATCCCCCCATTGTGGGATTTATTTTAAAAAACTGTAGTTTAGTTTTGCCTCACAAACTATAGCATAATGCCTTTATTCGCCCGAATAAATTTCATTAACGTTTTTATGTTATTACTTGGGCTAAACTCGGCCTTTGCAGACAATAACAACGGTCGTAAGCCTTGGATTGGGTTTTCTTCGGGATTAACCGTTTCGGGTCAATATTATCGAAACAGGGGCGGCGATCCGCGTCAGCAACCATTTATGTATTCAATAAGCGGTGCGCCGGCACTCGACATCAAAGGCATGACCATGCCATTCAATGTGTTGTACTCCAATCAGGTATTTACAGTTCAACAACCGTTTAATCAGATAGGCATAGCGCCGCGGTTTAAGTGGGGAACGGTGTATTTGGGAAGCTCATCAATGAAGCTCAGTAACTATTCGCTTTCGGGGCAACGTTTTACCGGAATTGGTGCTGATTTGCAACTGGGCTGGTTTCGGGTAGGAGGGATGTACGGCAGATTGCGCCGGCTTGTGCGTCCGGTTGGACTGAACAATGATCCATTAACATTCCTGAACGAACGCGAAAATTGCTCATTTGAACGTAGGGGCTATGCGGTTAAAATTGGATTCGGAAAGAAAGAGCAGTTTTTCGATTTTATCTTCTTTAGAGCGAATGATATTTTACCGGAAGGGTACAACAAAGAAAAATGGTTTACACCCGCTTCGGGTTCAGATTCGACTAAAAATTTTGTTTTGCCTAAAGAAAATGCTGTTTTCGCAATCAATTCGAGTTTTAAGATTGCGAAGAAAATTCAACTCCGAAACGACTGGGCCATTAGCGCTTTAACACGCGATTTAAATGCCGATACCGTTTTTATAGCCGACGAAAAACTGCGCGACTGGGCCGAGCGCATCCTGCTTCCGCGGTTTAGCACCAATGTGCGCATTGCCGGAGAGAGCAGCATCCGGTACTTGCATAAATACGCTTCACCTTCATTTACCTACAAGCGCATCGAACATGAGTACACTACGCTAGGGGCATATTTCTTTCAAACCGATATCGAGCAGTATGCGGCAGGTTTAACCCTGAATTTATTTAAAAGTCGACTGTCGCTTAGCGGTAATTTTGGCCAACAACGCGACAATCTGCAAGTGCTTCGTCTGCGCACCTCAACCCGAAACATTAGTTCGCTTGCGGGCAATTTCAATCCATCACCCAACTGGGGCGCATCGTTCAATTATTCAAATTACGGCTTAACACAGAGTCCACTTCCTAAAACACTTACCGATAGTACCCGCATCAATCAGGTAAACAATGCCATTAGTATTGTGCCGCGTTACACGGCTAAGGGGAAAAAGTTTTCGCACAATTTTAATCTGGTGCTCGGCTATAATGCCATGAGCAACCTGGGCGCTTCGCTGGGCGCATCGGCCGATATTACGAGCTACAATACCTCTCTCAATTACACCTTAACGCATCTAAAAAGCAATTTCAGTGGTGCCATTGTTCCCACTCGCATCGTTTCGGGTACACAAGCCGGCGACATACAATCGCTTGGAACCAGCGCACAACTTTCGCGCAGCTTTGCGAAAGGAATTATTCAGGCCAATTACGGCTACGGATATTTTTCAAACACCTTTAACGGCGTAGGCAATGGAAGTACGCAAACCCATACCTTAAGTTTTGCCGCCCAACCCAAAAAATGGC
>CANMGM010000152.1 GCA_947497195.1 Bacteroidota bacterium | reverse complement strand
GCATCACTTGAATCGCCCGAATCATAACTCACCTGCGATCCAGATGGAAGCGTAAAATTTGCTGTTCCGGTAAAATGCCCACCTGCAACTAAATAGCTGTCAAATGTAAATTGAAGGGCATTTATACTTGCACTTAAGCCTGATGCTCCTTGCAGGGTAAACGCCGAATTGATTTGTCCGTTTGATTCGTAACGCGCAATAAATGGCACGGGAGTAAGTCCGCCCGAATTGATGGTAACAATTCCAAACCCGGGATCGGCATCGAAACTGGGGCTGTTCATGGAACCACTGATGACAATTTCATCTTGTTCGCTGATTGTTATGGCATTTCCGCTCTCTAGCGAGCTTCCGCCGAGGTTAAAGCCCCAGATTAATTGTCCGTTTGTTCTGTTGTATTTGATTAGAAATGCATCGATGAAGCACGTTAGATTGGTCGTGCCGCTTCCAGGATCGATATCGGCCGTTCCACCAATCATGCCGGTACAAAACACCGCACCCTGGGAGTCGAAATCTAATGCCGATACAAAATCGATTGTTGCATTTGTGGAACCAAATGCGTTGAGCCAATTGTAGGTAAATTCGCCCGAATACTTGCCAATGAAACAATCGCCCGAATTGGCATTTGATGTACGGGGTTGGACGCCGTTGCCAAAATCAAAATCGACTGATCCTGAATATTGACCACCGATAAATATTTCATCGGTATCGAAATCATAGCGCATACTGCGTATATCAATTATTCCGGCCGAGGAAAGACTGCGATAATCGGCCAGACTCCCATCTGAACCGTTTAATTTAATCAGAAAGCCTTCGAGGCTGTTGGCAGGTTGCGACACAACAATGGTTGAATCTGTTCCGGGGTCTACATCGATTCGTCCGCTGAATCGCCCTGAAATCCATACATTGCCAGAGTCGTCGGCACAAATTGCAGACAATTGGTCGGTTCCACTTCCTCCAACGGTTGAAATCCAGACAAGTGCACCAAGTGCGTCGTAACACGCCACAAATACATCCTGAAATCCATAGCCATTTAGGGCATTTCCGGCAATCTCAATCGGTCCGCTGAAATTGCCTGCCGTAATAACATTCCCATTTTGATTAACACTAATGCGTTGTGCAACATCGTTCTGGCTGCCTCCCAAGGTTCTTCCCCATTCAAATTGTTGGGCTAATGCGAAATGTTGAACAATGAAGACACAAAAACTCAGTATCGCTATTTTCATTCGGTCTCAGTTACCAATTGTTATTGTGTAAAGTTAGTATTTATTGCCGAGTAAATTTTAGTTCAGCATCTTGCTTTTTAACATGGTTATAAAAAAAGAAAAGGCCGAAAGTTTATCCTTTCAGCCTTTTCTAACCATATGTTTCAACTAAAAAAATCGATAGCGCTTATCGTCTACTTTGCCTTTTTTCAGCATGCTTGAGTATACGCCGTTATCAACTCGTCCTTGTAAATTTGATGCAAGTGATTTCTTATATTCTTTCAAGTCGGCCGGAGGAGCCGGAGCTTCTGTTATAGTTTCTACGACATAAACGTATACTCCTGTATTACCGCGAACAGGTTCTGAAAGTTTAGACGCTTTTGCGGCCGTAATTGTACCAATCAACTTGGGCTCGTACCCATAATTAGGAACCGAATAAGATCCAAATGTTACCATAGCTTGCGGTTCTGCTGCAAGTTTCAAGCGTGCTGCAAGCGCATCAATTGACGCCGCACCCGATGGTTGCATTTCCTTAACAAACTGGTCGGCCTTTTTCTCGCGCTTCACATTTGCTTCCATATCTTCCTTAATTTGCTCAAGTGCAGGAATTCCTTTGTCGCGTTTACCGGTTAGTGCAGCCACTACATATTTACCATCAAACTCCATCACTTTAGAAACATCATTCAAATTGGTTTCTTCGTTGAAGGCCCAATTTACCAATTCGCGGGAATTGTTTAGATCGTTAATGTTACGATCGGTTGGACGAACTGTTGGAGCTTTCACTATAAACAGATTTTTCTCCTTGGCATTTTTTTGAAATGCCTCATTGGTTTCAGAACTTACTGCAAATTCATTTGCTTGCGCGAAAACTGTTTCGTTCGTTTTCGCTGATGCTTCAACTAGTTTGGTTAACGAAACGATACGCGCTTTGTTGCTTGGTTTCGTTTTTTCCTGGATGTTGATAAGGTGTGCACCAAATTGTGTTTTCACAACAACAAGGTCTCCAACTTTTCCATTG
Organism: Bacteroidota bacterium; assembly: GCA_947497195.1. Taxonomy (GTDB): domain Bacteria; phylum Bacteroidota; class Bacteroidia; order M30B66; family M30B66; genus CAMCXT01. Next base: position 3,896 of record CANMGM010000152.1, on the reverse strand, counting down.
AAACATGCATCGTTAAACTCCGGAACCATCATGCCCTCAGAAAAGTATCCAAGATCGCCACCTTTAACTTTAGAACCTGGATCATCAGAAATTAATGTTGCAAGGGCTGCAAAATCGCCACCGCCCTGAATTACTTTCTTTAACGAGTCGGCTTTAGCCATTGCTTGGTCTACGGCAATTCCACTTTGAGTTGAAATCAAAATATGGCGTGCCTTAACGGAGTCGGAAGATGCCTTAAAACCGAGAAGTTTTACCAACTTCACTTCGCTTCCATCCGAAATAGGGCCATAGACATTCCCTGGAGTGCCGGCAAAAACCATTGAATCAATTTGAATTCCTAAACTGCCACGTTTAACACTTTCTTCGCGAAACGGATTCGCAGAATTGGCATTCACAAACAAGGTATCGTTCACCGCAGTTTGAAACTGCTCCTTCAAGTTCCCCATTGTTTTCATCAATTCATCGCGGTCTTCAGGACTTGGGTTAACTTGGAAAACAATGTACTCCATTTTCCGGCTTTCGTCCTGCTGCTCGTATTCGTGCTTATGCTCCTCGTAGTATTTCTGGTAGTCTTCGTCGGTTACTTTTACGGTCGAATCGGGAACAGTGTCGAAACGCTTTGCAAGCACTCGGTATGCAACGTTTTTATTCTTCTCTGCAAAATCGCGTTTGGCTGCGGCCGTAGTAATATATATACCTTTCTTTATAAGGTTATTGTATTTCGACTTACGACGTGCTTTCATCAGCGACTTTTCGAAATCACCCCATGACTCACGGTATTTGCCATCCGGATCGTTCTCCTCCGTTAATTGTGTCTTTAGGAACTTGATTACCTTGTTGCGATCGAACTGCTTGGTAATCGAATCCTGAAATAAGGGAATTTGCTGAACCTGTGGATCGACATTTTCGCCCTGAACCATATCAAACAATTCGTCTTCGGGTACAGCTACACCTGCATTTTCGAGCTCAGGGTTGAAGAGGTAATTGTCGAGATATTCGTTCCAGATTTCGTTCAACAATTGCTGACGAACGTTATCGTCGACTGAACTTTGATTCTGGTTGCGCTTGTACTTGGCCTCTGCAGCATCAAGTTTATTTGCAAATTCTTCTCCCGAAATAGTATTGCCGTTTATTTCACCAACATCGTTGCTGCTGAAGATTCCTCGACCTGATGTGAGTAAATCCTGTAAAACAAAAGATACTAGTGCCAGACCAATTACGACTACAACGATGGTTCCTGCACGCGAGCGAATTTTTTCTAAAACTGCCATTTGAATGTGAAATTCTGTTAATTTTTCGGGCTGCGAATATAAAGAAATTTTTCCACCATTCGATTTTTTACGGCATTTTATAAATTTATCGGGTGCGAACCGTTACTGTCGTATTGTTGTTTACCGAACCACCAGCGTTTTTAATCTTTTGCTGAATTTCGGCGCGGCGCAATTGCATATCGAGCTCACGGTCCTCTTTCTCGCGTTTTGCCACTTCTTCGAGCACAATTTTGTAGTTTACGGTAAGGTTCAGGTAAAACTGCACACCCGGCTCTGCCATATCGGAGTTCAAAACCACATCAAACTGATTGTAAGGAACTTTCTCGTAATAAATGGTAGATTGCTTTTCCGAATAATTGACATCGACAGATTTTTCCTTCCCCGGTTTATCGGCCTTTATTTTGGGCGATGAAGTGTGTGCTGCAGTGTACTTCATGTAACGTTCCATTGGATATACCGACCCCTGCGTACTTGCATAATGCTGAGCCTCGAGCGTGAATCCCATGCGCGTGTATGACTCTGTTTTGCGTGCGATAATTTCTTCAGCCTTTTTCCGCAATTGTTCGTACACCAAATCCATATCGGCTATGTTGTAGTCGATCTTTACCAGGTCATAAATTTCGGCCTTAGCAGCTGCACTTATTAAGTCGTTCAGGCGATCGTGCACCTCAAATTTCACATGGATGTTCTTTTTCATTTCAAATCCGTCTGGTACTTCGTTGAAGGTTTTTGAATAGCGTTTCTCGGTTGTTTCGAAGGTGTATTTCGGTACCATGGAAATGAAATCGACATGAGTAGATCCAAGCGGAATACCAACCTTTTTCAATTCATCAAATACCTGATTTAAACGAATGTCCATGAGCGAATCGGTTTCTTCGATTGATTCGCCTACCTGCGTTACACTCAAAAGAGCGACATAACTGTTGGCGCGCATGTTAATCATCACATCAGCCTTGATAGGCGTGCTGGTTGAACTGGCTGAATTCGGCGTTAAATTTACACCACGGGGCTGTGCATAAGGAACAAATCCATTACCATACGAATCGAGGTACTGCGAATTACCAAGCGAATAAGCCGCGTTTCCGGTGGATTCTGCTTGAACAGAATTGCCTGCAGATTGCGCAAAACAAGCAGATGATACTGCAAATATTGCAAGCGAAAATAGAGTTTTCATAGGTGTGTTTTTAAAGTTCGTGGCGGCTTATGGTTGAGTTGGAAATTGGTTCACCCTAAAGGGCTTTTCTCTCAATAAGCTCTTGAATATTAGTTTGGTAAATTTACAGGCTGGTCAGAATGCACTTGGCTTTTTGTGCAGTCGCTGAAGTAATTTACCTTCGCCGCGTGAATCAAAACACCATTGTTGTAACCGGAATTGGAACGGTAAATCCCATTGGCCTTTCGGCAGAAGAAACATGGAGCGCTCTGTTAGCAGCACGTTCAGGAATTTCGAAGATTACGCGGTTTGATGCTTCTGCATTTACAACCCAGTATGCCGGCCAAATCGAAGGATTCGATCCTGCAAAATTTTTGACGCCAAAGGAGGCGCGCAAAATGGATCGCCTTGTTTGGTATGCGCTTGCTGCGTGTGATGAAGCATGGAACCAGTCGGGGCTCGGGAATCATTCATTTGATGCCTTGCGTTGTGGCGTTTCATGGGCTTCGGGCAATGGCGGGATTGAAAGCATCGATCACGCGCTGCTCGAATATGCCGAACAAAAAGATCGTCCGCGCTTTTCGCCTTTCTTTCAGTCGAAAGCCTTACCCGATTCGGCTTCGGGATGGATTGCGGCGCGCTATCGTTTGCAAGGGCCGAATCAGCTTTCGGTTGCCGCCTGTGCTTCGTCGAACGCCGCCATTTTTACGGCCTTACTTTATTTACAGGCTGGAATTTGCGATGCGATGCTTGTTGGTGGTTCGGATGCTCCCATAACGCCATCGGTGTTGGGTGGATTTGGTGCAATGAAGGCGCTTACAACCAATCCCGATATGCACGCCGCGTCGCGTCCGTTTGCTGCAAGCCGCGATGGATTTGTGGCTGGTGAAGGAGCTGGTGCATTGGTGCTAGAAACCTACGCGCATGCCGTTAAACGCAATGCCCCGATTCTGGCCGTGTTAAGCGGATGTGGTAATGCAAACGATGCCTACCATCCAACAGCTGCCGAAGAGCAGGGGAGTGGTACTTTTTATTCGGTGGGCATGGCCTTGCAGATGGCTGGACTAAAGCCCGAGGATATTGACTTGATTAATCCGCATGCGACCTCAACCCCCAACGGCGACTTGGCCGAATACAATGGCTTGTATCGCGTGTTTGGAGGTACATTGGCTAATATTCCGATGGCGGCCACAAAAGCCATGACCGGACATTTGCTGGGTGCAGCGGGAGCGTTGGAAGCGGTTTGTTGCATAATGTCGCTTCAGAAACAACATTTGCCTTCGGGCCGCAATATTTTCGAATTGGAGCCCTCGATAGCCGAACGTGGAATAAACCTCTGTGAGAAAAGCCGGTCGGCAGAGATTCGCCATGCTTTGAGTCATTCGGCGGGTTTTGGCGGGCACAATGCGACGGTGGTTTTTAGCAGGACTTAGTTAAATTGCTTATATATTTTTCCCAAGGATTGAAATCCT
>CANMGM010000151.1 GCA_947497195.1 Bacteroidota bacterium | reverse complement strand
GTTATCTACCACAGATGAAATCCGATGCCAGCAAACGATAAATTTGTTTTGAAATTTTCGGTTCTCAATCACATCAAATTAATGTTTTATTCAGAGCTATTCGTTTTGAAAATGGAACGGCCAAAAAAACCGGAATATTTTTTATGTAATTAATTTTCAATCTATTAACGCATTTCTGATACGAAATATTGTCCCGCAATCGTTTACAATTTTAAAATTGCATATTCGTTTTACATTTCAAAACTTACACAATTAATGGGCTCCACTTCAATAAGTCGTGTAACACACGTTTGGAGTTTACGTTATTTTGTCTAAATTCGAACCCGATGTTGAAGAGGTACTTTACTATTTTGATGATGCTAACTGCATCAATCGTTGAATTGAAGGCTCAGGACCCTCAATTTACCCAGTTCTATGCGAACCCCTTGTATTTGAATCCGGCATTTGCAGGTTCGGCTCGGTGCGCCAGGTTCATACTGAATTACCGCAACCAATGGCCCGCCATTCCCGGTAATTTTGTAACCTACAGCGCTTCATGGGATCAGCATTTTGATGGTATCAATGGAGGTGTGGGTGTTTTAGCTACAAACGACGTTGCTGGCGAAGGCACACTAATCACGACTAATTTTAGCGGGGTTTATTCGTATCATTTGCCTGTGAATCGTTACTTCTCAATGAAAGCCGGATTTCAGGCAACACTCGGGAATCGTCGCTTAGACTGGTCGAAACTAACTTTTGGAGACCAAATCGATTCGCGTTATGGATTTATCTATGAAACCCAACAACAGCGTCCGCCGAATCTCTCCAAAACATTTGTTGATTTTAGTGCGGGTATTTTGGGTTACAGCGACCGCTTTTTCTTTGGATTCGCGGCTCACCATTTAACACAACCCGATCAGTCATTCTTAATTGCCGGCAGCAGGTTGCCGATGAAATTAACCGGGCACGTGGGTGCAGTTATTCCCTTGGGAAGAAAATCGCGTTACAGCGAACCGGCTAGATTATCTCCCAATATTTTGTATCAGCGTCAGCAAGACTTTCAGCAACTTAACGTAGGGATGTATTTCCAGAAAAGCCCATTTGTAGCCGGCCTTTGGTATCGTAACAGAGATGCTGCGATTGCATTGGTTGGTATACAGCAGGGGTTATTCAAACTTGGGTATAGTTACGACATTACAATTTCGCCGCTAACAAACCAAACTGCAGGTGCGCACGAAATATCCTTTGCCATGCAGCTCGAGTGCAAACCTAAAAAGAAACGTTTCAGAACAATAAATTGTCCGTCTTTTTAGTTTACCTAATATATTTGCAATCTTTTCACTAAAATAAATTCATGATGTTATCAAAAAACATGAGAATTTTTTCGGCTGTAGCCGGAGTTGCCGTAACTCTATCGATGCAGTCATGCGAAAAAGAAGGTTCAGGCGCAACCGGTTGGGCCTACAATGATCCTAAAAACGGAGGTTATCTCAATGTAGAGTATACCGAACAGGAAACGGGTCCCGGACTTGTGATGATTGAGGGTGGTACCTTCACCATGGGAAGAACCGAGCAAGAAATTCAACACGAATGGGATAACACGCCAAGAAGGGTTACTGTTTCTTCGTTCTACATGGATCAGACAGAAATCACCAATCAGTTTTACCGCGACTACCTGTATTGGTTAAAAAGAACCTACGATGTAGATTTCCCGGATGTAGCACTTAAAGCTACACCCGACACGCTTGTGTGGCGCGACAAACTGGCATTCAATGAACCATACGTTGAATACTATTTCCGCCACCCTGCCTATAAAAACTATCCAGTTGTAGGCGTGAGTTGGTTGCAAGCAAACGACTATTGCGCTTGGAGAACAGACCGCGTAAATGAATTTATTTTGGTTCGTGAAGGCATTCAAAAAATGGATGCCGTGGGTCAGGTTGCCGATAACCATTTCAATACCGACGCCTACCTTGCCGGGCAATACGAAGGCTTGGTTAAAAACGATATCGAAGATTTGGATCCGTCGAAAGGTGAAGGCGCAACGCGGAAAGTTAAAATGGAAGATGGTATTCTACTTCCGCGCTACCGTCTCCCAACAGAAGCCGAATGGGAATTTGCCGCTTTGGGGCTTATTGGAAACACCGAAGAAGAACTTATCACCGAACGTAGAATGTATCCATGGAATGGTCACATCATGAGAAATCCTGAAGACGAATGGAAAGGTGAAATGATGGCCAACTACAAACGTGGTCGAGGCGATAACATGGGTACCGCCGGTAAACTTAACGACAACGCCGACATTACTGCGGAGGTTAATGCTTACTGGCCAAATGATTACGGCTTATATAATATGGCCGGTAACGTTTGCGAGTGGGTAATGGATGTGTATCGTCCGCTTAGCCCGGAAGATGTTTCCGATTTCAGAGCATTCCGCGGAAACGTCTATAAAACCATTGAACGAAATGATGATGGTACTGTTGCCGATAAAGATTCGCTTGGCCGTATTAAATTCCGTGACGTAACAGCTCAGGAATCAGAAGGCAGAAGAAATTACCGCAAATCAGATAACATTAATTACAACGATGGCGACCGCGAATCTTCGACTTCTTATGCCGAAGAGGAGCTTGAAAGCGAAGACAAGATCATGTATGAATTTGGAGCCACTTCGATGGTGAACAACCGTTCACGAGTTTTCAAGGGTGGCTCATGGAAAGACAGGGCCTACTACCTTTCTCCGGGAGCACGTCGCTATTTGGATGAACGATTATCGACAGACCATATAGGCTTCCGCTGCGCGATGACCCGTGTAGGTAGTCCGGTAGGCTTGGGAAAAGGTAAATAATAATACTCCTATATTATCAAAAGCCCGTAATTTATAAATTTACGGGCTTTCTTTTTTTTACCTATGTTCATCTCAACCCGGGAATTGTATGCAGTATTTCTGCAGCATTCCAAAATATGCACCGATTCGCGGAAACCTGAAAAAGATGCGCTGTTTTTCGCACTCAGCGGGCCCAATTTCAACGGAAATACATTTGCAGCAGCTGCACTCGATCAGGGCTGTGCCTATGCAGTGGTCGACGATCCTAATTTTGTTGCAGATAACCGTTACCTTCTGGTCGAAAATTGTCTACTTGCTTTACAAGATCTTGCTCGTTTCAGACGAAACCAACTTGAAGCCAAAATTATAGCAATTACAGGTAGTAACGGAAAGACTACAACCAAAGAACTGCTTGCGGCTGTCTTGCGAAAACGCTACCGTACTTTTGCCACATCAGGTAATTTGAATAATCACATTGGTGTTCCGCTTACCCTGCTTTCGATGCCCGAAAACACCGAAATGGCCGTTGTTGAAATGGGTGCATCAAAACAAGGCGATATCAAAGAACTTGTCGAAATTGCAGAACCCGATTTCGGAATTATTACCAATATCGGGAAGGCGCATCTCGAAGGTATGGGCGGCTACGAAGGCGTTGTAAAAACCAAAACAGAACTGTACGATTTTATTCGCCATAGCGGGGGAAAGGTTTTCGTGAATTCAATTCATGATGTGTTTCTGAACCGTTCGGAAGGTATGCACTGCATATACTATGGGCAACGCGACACCGATTTTGTTTGCGGAGCCTTCATTGATTCAAATCCTTATGTACGTTTTCGTTGGAAATCCAACCAGGATTCTGCGCTATTGTCAGAAAAACCTGAATTACAGACCGTCCTGATGGGCTTTTACAACTACGAAAATCTGCTCGCGGCAGCTGCTGTTGGGGCGTATTTTGGTGTAGATGAGCTTACTGTAAATGAGGCATTGTGTACCTACAATCCAGATAACAACCGCTCGCAAATGCTTGAAACAGGAACGAATCTGCTCATTATGGATGCTTACAATGCCAATCCAAGTAGCATGGAGGCTGCATTACGAAATTTCACCGAAATGAATAAATCGCACAAGGTGCTCATTCTTGGAAAAATGATGGAGCTTGGCGACACATGGGAATCCGAACACCGGCGCATCGCACAATTGGCAAACGAATCGGGAGCCGAAAAGATTTTCTTTGTGGGCGACTTGTACCAAAAGGCCGGAATCAGCTCGTGCACCCAATTGTTCACTGAGGTCGGTGAAGCACAGAATTACTTCAAAGAAAATCCCTTAACCGGATGCACCATCCTAATTAAGGGATCTCGTTCCAATCGCTTGGAATTGCTAAAAGAGGTATTCTGATTACGCCAAAACAGACCGGGCGATTACAATCTTCTGAACCTCAGAAGTTCCTTCGTAAATCTGCGTAATCTTGGCATCACGCATCAAGCGTTCAACATGGTATTCTTTTACGAAACCATATCCTCCATGAATTTGAACTGCTTCTACCGTTGCATCCATTGCAACTTTTGATGCATACAGTTTTGCCATGGCAGATGATGTACCGTAATCGAGGTGTTGATCCTTCTCCCATGCCGATTTGTAAACCAACAAACGAGCTGCCTCAATTTCAGTCGCCATATCGGCAAGTTTAAACTGAATAGCCTGATGCTGCGAAATTGGCTTTCCGAATGCCTGCCGTTGTTTCGAATATTCCAAAGACAATTCATACGCTCCTGCGGCAATTCCGAGTGCCTGCGCAGCAATCCCAATTCGTCCACCCGATAAGGTTTTCATCGCAAACTTAAATCCGAATCCATCCTCACCAATTCGGTTTGCTTTGGGTACTTTAACATCATTAAACAACAATGTATGCGTATCTGAACCGCGAATTCCTAGTTTATTTTCTTTTGCTCCTACGATAAATCCTTCCATGCCGCGTTCAACGATAAGTGCATTGATTCCTTTTGAACCTTTAGCCGGATCTGTTTGTGCTATAACCAAATACGTTGACGCTGAACTGCCATTGGTTATCCAATTTTTCGTGCCATTGAGCAGGTAATAATCACCCATGTCAACCGCCGTTGTTTTCTGGCTTGTTGCATCCGAACCCGCCTCCGGCTCAGATAGGCAAAATGCACCTAACGTCTCGCCCTTGGCAAGCGGAACCAAATATTTTTGCTTTTGCTCCTCATTGCCAAACGTTTCAAGCCCCCAGCAAACCAAAGAATTGTTAACCGAAACAGCTACAGAGGTAGAGGCGTCCACTTTCGAAAGTTCTTCCATTACCAAAACATACGACAGTGTATCCATACCGCTTCCACCGTATTTGGGATCCACCATCATTCCCATAAATCCAAGTTCGCCAAGCGCCTTTATCTGCTCAGCAGGAAATTTCTGTAATTCGTCGCGTTCTATTACACCGGGCTTTAGCTCATTTTGAGCAAAATCGCGCGCGGCTTTTTGAATCATCAAATGTTCTTCGGATAATTGTACGTGCATGGGATTAGATTTGGGGCGCTAAAATAGGCGATTCGTCCTATCTTAACAACGAAAACAGCTATGAGTTTCACAACAGAAGAGATTTTTCTGGGAATTATGTCGGGTACCTCCTGCGATGGCCTCGATTTAGCCCTTGTTGGCTTTCAGGAAAAATTAGGCAGGGTGCACTATCGCTTCTTGCAGGAGAAAATGATACCGTACAATTCGGAAATGCAAAAAAGGTTATTATCGTGTACAGAATTATCTGCACTCGACCTTGCATTGCTGGAGCATGAATGGACGATTTTTGTCGCCGATTCAGTTAATGCGCTTCTTTCTCGATCCGAAATAAAACCAAACTGTATCGGATTTCACGGGCATACCGTATTTCACCGCCCTGATCGGGGCTATACCGTGCAAATGGGCAGCGGGGCAATCTTGGCTTCTCGGTGCAGCATCGATGTAGTTTGCGATTTCAGGCAACAGGATGTAGCACTAAACGGGCAAGGTGCGCCCCTGGTTCCGCTAGGCGACAGGGATTTATTTCCGGAGTATGACGCTTTTCTGAATCTGGGTGGATTTGCAAATGCAACACTGCGCGATTCAAACAATGCGATAAGTGCCTTTGATGTTTGTGCCGCCAACATCGTATTAAACAGATATGCAGCATTATTAGGAAAACAATATGATGAACATGGCGCAGAAGCACAAAAAGGAAACGTTAATTTCGAACTACTGCATAGTCTGAACGAGATTACAGAAAACAATGGCGAAAGTCGCTTAAACAGTCTTGGTGTTG
>CANMGM010000150.1 GCA_947497195.1 Bacteroidota bacterium | reverse complement strand
GATACGTTGCGTCAGTTTGTTGCTGTAAACTATGCATCAGCTCAATTTCCATCACCCATAAGTGGCGGACGTTTGGCTAATCAAAATTTGCATGGACTTTCGCAGGCAGACCTTATTATAGTTGCGCCCAAAAATTTGCTTGCTCAGGCGAATGTTTTGGCCCAGCATCACCGAAACTGGGAAGGATACAGCGTCCATGTTGTTGAAGACAGAACTGTTTTTAACGAATTTTCATCTGGCAAGGCAGATATAGCAGGGATTCGCAATTTTATGCGGATGTTTTATGAGCGCGGCACGACCAATGAAGATGCACTAAAATACCTTTTACTTCTTGGGGATGGAACGTATAAGCCTAAGTCTATTTACGCCGGCTCGACCAATTTTCTTCCTACATATCAATCGGTCGAGTCATTAAGTCCCATAGGTTCTTATGCATCGGATGATTTTTTCGGACTTCTCGATCCGACGGAGGGCACTACAATCCAATCGGCGAATGCCGGATCTTTAGATATTGGAATTGGAAGACTCCCTGCTTCGAGTGCAGAAGAAGCCGATGCAATGATTGATAAAATTATTCATTACAGCACCTCAACCGATTGCATGGGCGACTGGAGAAATATATTGTGCTTTGTGGCAGATGATGAAGATAATTCGGATCATGTTGAACAGGCCGAATTGGTTTCCGGAATTATCAGCAACAATCACCCTGAGTTTAATGTTGATAAAATTTACCTGGATGCATTTCAGCAGGAAACAGGAGCGGGCGGACAGAATTACCCCTTGGTAAATCAGGCAATCAACACCCGTGTCGACAAGGGTGCGCTTATGATCAACTATGCTGGTCATGGGGGAGAAGAGGGGTTGGCACTTGAGCGGGTTGTTACGATTGATCAGATACAGGAATGGGAGAACTATACCAAATTACCACTGTTTTTAACTGCAACCTGCGAATTTAGCCGTTTCGACGATCCCGACTTTACGTCTGCCGGAGAGTATGTTATTCTAAACCCCAAAGGAGGTAGTGTAGCCTTGTTTACTACGGTTCGACTCACCTTTTCGACCTCCAATGAAGCGATAAATCGCAATGTAATGGATACGATTCTGGCCAAGGTTGATGGCGAATATCAAACACTTGGCGATATCTTCAGGGGAGCTAAAAACAGAACCGGATCATCGTTTAATAACAGAAGTTTTGCTTTATTGGGAGACCCCGCGATGAAGTTGGCTTATCCGCGTTATCAGGTTGTTACAACCGCTGTAAATGGTAAATCTGCAGCTCAGTTCCCCGACACCCTTTCGGCTCTGGAGTTTGTTACCGTGGAGGGTTTTGTGAGCGCCGACGGAGTAAATCCGGCAACAGATTTTAATGGTATTTTAGAGCCCACGGTTTTCGATAAGTCATTATCGGCATTTACATTACGCAACGACCCTTCTTCAACGCAGATTAATTTTAATCTTCAGAAAAATATCATTTTCAAGGGCCCGGCAAGCATTACCAATGGTCGATTTACCTTCAGTTTCGTTGTTCCCAAAGACATACAACTCGAATACGGATTAGGGAAAATAAGCTATTACGCAAGAAAAAACGGCTCGCTGCTCGATGCCAATGGCGCATTAACCAATGTGGTTGTGGGAGGCTTCAGCAGTAATCCGGTTAATGATGACAAGGGCCCTGAGGTTCGGCTTTACATGAACAACGAGCGGTTCGTAAGTGGCGGAATGACAGATGAGAATCCGGATTTATTCGCGCTTGTGGAAGATGATTTTGGAATAAATACTGTTGGTACCGGAATTGGGCACGACATTACGGCCATTCTAGACGGTAATACGGGCTCGCCGTTTATTCTCAACGACTTTTTTGAAGCGGAACTTGATAATTACAAAAAAGGAAAAATTCGATATCCGTTTAAGGATTTGGAGCCTGGGCCTCACACGCTCACCTTAAAAGTGTGGGATGTGGCTAACAATTCGAGTACTGCTTCAATTGATTTCGTAGTTGTCGAAAATGAAGAACTCGCATTGAGTCACGTGTTGAATTACCCGAATCCATTCAGCACGTTCACCCAGTTTTTCTTTGAATACAATCAACCGGGAGTTAGCGTCGATGTAGAAGTACAGATATTTTCTGTTTCCGGCAAAATTGTTAAAACACTGCGATCAAGCCAGTTTACAAGTGGCTACAGATCTGAGCCTATAGTTTGGGACGGCCGCGATGATTATGGAGACAAAATAGGTCGAGGTGTATATGTATACAGGCTTAAGGTTTCGACCGAAGATGGGAAGTCGGCAGAAAAAATTGAGAAACTTGTTATTTTAAATTAACGTAAGGGCAATGAATTGAATTTTGAAACGTTATTTCGATTTGCAAAAGATTCGCGCAATCGAAAAACTGAAATGCTATATTTGCCAACGAAACAAAATACCGATGAATAGGGAAAAAGCAAAATTGGGAATAGCTGTTTGTTCGCTGTTCCTCATGTCAAGCCTTAGTGGACAAACACTTTTCAACATAACGGGTCCTGATGGGTCTACCTATCAAATAAATGGTAGTGCAAACGGTCAATTTCTAAACACGATAACAACAGCGGTTCCGCTACTTATGATTTCTCCCGATGCACGTGCTGGAGCCATGGGAGATGCCGGAGCTGCTCTTTCGCCGGATGCCAATTCTATTCATTGGTGTCCTGCAAAGCTCGCCAACATTGAGGGTTCTTCGGGGATTTCACTGTCTTACATTCCCTGGCTGCGCCAATTGGTTCCTGATATCAATTTGGGCTACCTTTCGTGGTATAAGAAGATGAAGAATCGTCAGACGATTGGAGGATCATTGCGGTATTTTTCCTTGGGAAATATCGTTTTTACCGATGTTATTGGAAATGTTACTGGCCAGTTTAATCCCAATGAATTTGCTGTCGACTTTGCCTATGCCCGTCAATTCAGCGATAGATGGAGTGGGGGCATTGCGATGCGGTATATCTTTTCCAATCTAACGGGTGGAATAGACGTGCAAGGTACTCCGAGTTTTCCAGGTCAATCGGTGGCAGCAGATTTATCAGCTTATTACGTTAACGACGAACTTGAATTGGGAGATAAGGATGCTACGTATTCATTTGCAACCAATATCTCAAACATTGGAGCTAAAATTTCTTATACAAAATCAGCAGACCGCGACTTTTTACCTACCAATCTTCGACTTGGAAATAGTTTAAAGTTAAAGCTCGACGATTATAATGCCTTTACGGTTTTACTTGATTTTAATAAACTACTTGTACCGTCGCCTCCAATTATTGCAGACGGCAAAATCATTGCCGGTAAAGATCCAAATGTTGGCGTTGTATCGGGCATGTTGCAATCTTTTTATGATGCACCGGGTGTTCCTAAGGCGGATGGTTCGCTGAATGTTTTACAGGAAGAAATGCGCGAGGTAAATATATGCGGAGGTGTTGAATACATGTACAATAATCTTTTCGGTGTTCGTGCAGGGTATTTCAATGAACACGCAACAAAAGGGAATCGCCGTTATTTTACATTAGGCGCAGGGGTGCGGTTCAATGTTTTTACACTCGATTTGGCGTATTTAATTCCTACGCAACAACGAAACCCACTCGAAAATACGATTCGATTTACATTGCAATTTGATTTCGGTGCCTTCCAAAATCAGAATGCCGATAAAAAAGAATAATGTTCCCGTTTAGAGTCGGCCAGGGTGTCGATGTGCATCGCTTGGCAGAAGGCAGGCCCATGATTTTGGGTGGAGTTCGCCTTGAATATCACCTTGGGCCCGATGGGCATTCAGACGCCGATGTGCTGATTCACGCAATTTGTGATGCCTTGCTTGGTGCGGCAAACTTGGGCGATATTGGCAAACATTTCCCCGATACGGATAATCAATTTAAGAATATTGATTCTACGATTTTGCTTCGCAGCGTAAATGACCTCGTTCTTCAGCATGGTTGGAACATAGGTAATATCGACACTACACTTATCCTCGAACAGCCTAAAATTAAACCGCATATTCCGGAAATGCAGCGGGTCTTAGCATCATGTCTCGGTATTGCCGAAGAATTGATTTCCATAAAGGCAACTACCAACGAGAAAATGGGATTTATAGGCAGGGAAGAAGGTGTTGTTGCCTATGCTGTTTGTCTTTTGTATAAAGGGTAGAGGGACATACCCACCCGGAAAATAGAATTTTAAAAAATTACACCTGCCTGATTTTCCTTACAGGATGATTATTGATTCGCCCTTGCGTTTTTGCTTATTAAATCAGGTAATTGCCGGGATGGGGTCTTTGATTTCAGGTTTACCTTACATGGGTAATGTTTCATAGGGCTTGAGCTAATCTGAATGCAGGGGCAATACGTTATTTGTAATGCAAATGCGTGCAATCTCAACATACCCCATATGCATGAAACAGGCTTACCTGATTTTTCTTTTTTGGATCGCCTCTTTACCGGCGATCATTGCTCAAAATCCGGGCTTCACAATTAGTCCGTCGGGAACCACTTCGGTTTGTGCGGGCAGCACCATCAACCTTTCTTCGAATGTTTCAAATGCATTTGCCGGTACAACTTCATACGGCATTTCAGACATTCCATTTGCACCATATCCGATGCCTGTTGGAACCAATGTTACCATGCCCGACGATACGGTATTGGGCCCTTACGCAATTGGTTTTCAATTTTGTTTTTTCGGCAATGCATACACCCAGTTTTACATCGGCTCTAATGGTTGGATAGGCTTTTCGCCAGGAATGACGCGTGCATTTACGGCCAACACTATTCCGAGTAATAACATGTTTGTTCCGCGCAATTGCATCATGGGGCCTTGGATGGATTTCAATCCAGGCGTTGCTGGCGGTCCATATATTAAATTTCAAACACAAGGCGTTGCGCCCTACCGCCGATTGGTTGTGCAATGGTTGAATGTTCCATTTTATCAGTGCACCGCATTAAAATCGACTTTTCAAATTGTAATTTACGAAAGCACCAATGTTATCGAAAACCACATAACAAGTAAACCAACCTGCATGGCTTGGGCAGGTGGGAATGCAACACAGGGCTTGCACAATCTGGCCGGAACGCAGGCTTTTGCTGTTCCCGGGCGCAATGCCGCGGTTTGGACAGCTAACAACGAGGCCAAACGCTATTCGCCAAACGGGCCGGGTTCATATACAGTAAACTGGACTTCAAACGGAGCGCCTATTGGCACCGGAAGTACAACAACAGCTACGATCAATGGGCCCGGACTAACACGGTTAATCGGGCGCATTACGTTTCAGTGCAGCAATCTAGTTTTGTACGACACCTTGGATGTTTCGATAGGCGGTGCCGCGAGTGCCAATTTCAGCGTTCCTTCGCCCGTATGTGCGGGGCAACCTGCAAACTTTTCATACACAGGTGGTGCAGTGGGTTCGTATGCGTGGACATTTGGTTCGGGCACACCTGCAACTGCTAACGCCTTGGCATCAGCATCCAGCACATGGAATACACCGGGAACCTATCCGGTAACGTTAACAGTAACACCAAGTGCTGCAGGATGCTCACCCGGAACGCTTACTCAAAACGTGGTTATAACTGCTCCGCCTACTTCAACGTTTACAGCTCCGGCAACGGCTTGTATCGGAACAAATTCAACCATTACCTACACAGGTTCTGCTGTAGCCGGTGCAACCTATTTATGGGATTTTGGTTCGGGCGCAACACCTGCAACGGCCAATACCGCCGGTCCGCATGCGGTTTCATGGAGCACAACCGGAACAAAAACATTATCGCTCACGGTTACAAGTGGAGCATGCAGCAGTACAACAACGACAACTGTAACCGTCAATGCCGCTCCAGTAGCATCGTTCAGCGTGAATCCCAATCCGGTTTGCGCACAAAGCAATGCAACAGTAACGTTTACGGGTTCTGCAGCCGCGGGCGCAACATACAATTGGACGTTTGGAATGGGTGCAGTGCCTATGACGGCTAGCGGTGTTGGCCCGCATACCGTTTCGTATGGCAGTGCCGGCACGAAAACCATCGGATTGACGGTTAATGCGGGCGGTTGCTCGGCTTCAACAAGTCAGAACATCAGTGTTTCGGCTCCTCCAACCGCTACATTTACACTTCCTACCTCTGTGTGTGTTGGCGAGATGGCCG
>CANMGM010000149.1 GCA_947497195.1 Bacteroidota bacterium | reverse complement strand
TCATTCCGGAATCGATTATGCCTTGCCAGTAGGGAGGGAGTTGCTTGCCGTTGATCATGGCTGGATAAGTCGCATACGTGTATCGTCGCGTGGTTATGGGAAGGCCATTTATGTCGACCATCCGCAAGGATTGACGAGCGTTTATGCCCATTGCTCCAAGTTTAGCCCCGAAATTGAAGCATACGTTCGCCAAATTCAGAACGATTCGCGCGAATATGAACTCGACGTGTTGCCCGACTCTACTTTGTTTCCTGTTGTAAAAGGCCAAATCGTAGCCTATTCGGGCAATTCGGGGACATCGACCGGTGCGCATCTGCATTTCGAATTGCGCGACCGATACTTCGAGAATACGTTCAACCCATTTCTTTTCGGGTATGCCTGCGATGATAAATCAGCACCGCAATTGCAGCAGATGTTCATCTTGCCGCATCCCGAAACCGGAACAGTAAACCAGAAAGCCGATATTACACCGCTCAAACTGAGTTACAATAAAAAGCTCAAACGCAAGGTGGTGCATCCCAAGCAGCCAACGCCTATTGTTTCGGGTTGGGTGGGATTTGGCTTTACGGGAGGCGATGTGCTCGATAAAACCAAACACCTGAGCGGTATTTATTCGGTTTCGTTGCGTGTTGATTCGGCAACTGTATTTTCGGCCCGGTTCGATGCATTTTCGTTCGACGAAACCCGTGCAGTGAATGCCTACATCAATTATCCGCGCAAGCAACGCAGCAAACAAAAATTGCAACAGTGTATTGTGCCCGAAAACAATCAGATTGGCATTTATACTGCGCAGGAAAATCGCGGGTATTATTATTTCGATGAGGCAAGATTGTATGCCATTGAACTTATTCTACAGGATTTTAGTGGCAATACAAACGAATTCAGTTTCAAGGTGAAGGGAAAGCCGCCCGGTTTGACTGGAGAAAAACGAAAATCTGAACTTCCCGGAACGCAATGGGTACAGGCCGGTTCGACGCAAACCATCCAATTGCAAAATACATTCGAAGCATTTTTCGATCCCAATTCGATCTACGAATCGCAGGCTGTAAAACTGAAACGGGCAGCGGCATCTTCCGGTTCATCGCCCGTAATTGAGTTTGGAAGCCGTTTTCAGCCCATCCACCAAAAAATTAAAATTCGCATTCGGCATACCTCAGAAAATGCGGTGCTCAACGATAAATTGCTGATTAAGCGCATTTCAGGTACCGATACCGATTACCTTTCGGCTGTGCTGAACGATGGCTGGCTCGAAGGATATACCGATGCGTTTGGCGATTTTTCCATTGCGGTCGATACGCTTCCGCCTCAGGTTTCCATCATCAAAAAGATTGCGGGCTACAAGACAATCAAGAAAGGCCGCCGTCGCGTAAAAGTTCCCATCGAACAAAAAGGGCCTCCCGAAGCCAAAGGAAACATACGATTTAATATCATCGATCGTTATGCAGGCGTGGAAACTGTGCAGGCATTTCTCGATGGTAAGTGGATTCTGGCCGAGTCGGATGAGGGGAACGAATACCGCTTCCGTATGCCCGAAACACTCGATTACGGTTGCCATATCTTGGAAATTACGGCCGTTGACCGTGTGGGTAATGCGCGATTCTTCTTGCAGGAGCTTGAAAAAACACCCGAGTTGCCAAAGGAAAACCAGGACGAATAACTAATTTTGCACACGCATGCGCTTCATTCAACTTATACTCATTTTCCTTTTTGCTGCAGGGCTTAACGCGCAGACACTGGTAAATCAGACCGATGCCAAAGGGCGCAAACAGGGATTGTGGCGCAAGAATTATCCCGACGGCATTATTCGGTACGAAGGTTCGTTTAAGGACGACCAGCCCGATGGGATTTTTCGGTATTACACCAAACTCGGGAAAATAAAATTGGTAGCCTTTCATTACGACAAAGGCAATCGTTCGCGTGTAAAGGCATTTGGTGAAAAAGGAGGGATCATTTCCTCGGGCAATTACATTGGCAAAGAAAAAGATTCGGTGTGGACGTATTACGATGAAAACAATGTTCTGCTATCGCGCGAACCCTGGCTGAACGGAAAGAAGGATGGTGTGGAGTATACGTATTACCCCAATGGTAGTATCTCGGAAGAAATTGGCTGGAAAAACGGCAGAAAAGATGGCCCCTGGAAACAGTATTTCGAAGATGGCAAACCGCGACTCACTGCTTCGCACAAAGAGGGGAATCGCGTTGGAAAGCAAACCTATTTTTACGCAAACGGCAATGTTAAACTTATGGGGATGTATGTGAATGATTTGCGCGAAGGCACCTGGATTCATTACGAAGAAAACGGCGCACTGAAGCATACGGAGATTTACAAAAATGGTATTTCTGACAATCCATTGAAGATTAAATCCGACAAGCCGGCAAATCCAATTCCCGAACCTTCAGAGCAGATGCAACGATGAGCAAGAACGGAAAAGTGCTGGTGGCCATGAGTGGCGGTGTGGATAGTTCGGTGGCGGCCATGATGCTGCACGAAGAAGGCTATGAGGTGATTGGCATTACCATGAAAACATGGGATTATGCCAGTTCGGGAGGGTCGAAAAAAGAAACCGGCTGCTGCAGCCTCGACTCTATACATGATGCGCGGGCAATGGCAGTGCGATTCGGATTTCCGCATTTTATTCTCGATATCCGCAGCGAATTCGGCGATTACATCATCGATAATTTTGTGGATGAATACATGGCGGGCAGAACGCCAAATCCTTGCGTGTTGTGCAATACGCACATCAAGTGGGATGCACTTTTGCGCCGTGCCGATATGCTCGAGTGTGAGTTTATCGCTACGGGCCATTATGCCCAGCAGCGTTTCGAGAACAACCGACACTTCATCAGCCGCGGATTGGATCACAACAAAGACCAGTCGTATGTGTTGTGGGGTTTGAAACAGGAAGCACTTGCCCGCACACGTTTCCCGATTGGTGGTTTTCGGAAAGCCGAAATCCGCAAGATGGCAGCCGAAGCCGGATTTATAGAACTGGCCAATAAAAGCGAGAGTTACGAGATTTGCTTTGTGCCCGACAACGATTATCGTTCATTTCTGAAGCGTCGCATCGAAGGACTGGAAGAGCGTGTTGAAGGCGGCGATTTTGTGCTCAGCGACGGGCGCGTGATTGGTAAGCATCGGGGATATCCATTTTATACTGTTGGTCAGCGCAAAGGCTTAGACATAGCACTGGGCTTTCCGGCATTTGTGCTCGAGATTAAACCCGAAACCAATACCGTTGTGCTGGGAACCAAGGAGGAACTTGTAAAAACCAACATGAAAGTGCGCGATGTAAATCTTCAGAAATACGCCAGTTTGCCCGAAGAGATGCAGGCACTCACCAAAATTCGCTATAAGCATGAAGGAGCTGGAAGTCTGTTGCAAGCCATCGAAGGAAACGAGCTGGAAGTACAGTTTACTGAGGCTGTTTCGGGCATCGCCCCGGGGCAGTCGGCTGTGTTTTACGAAGGCGATGATTTAATTGGCGGAGGATTTATAAAGAAATAAAGAACGGCAAACCAAAATGACCTTTCATCGTTATATTCGTATTACCAAAGCAGTATGAAAAACACACGAATACTCCTGGCAATCGCGCTCATTTCGATACTTGCAGCATCGTGTAAAGATGAAACGGTTTTGGAGCCTGAAGCGCAATTCAACAATTATTTTCCCGCTGTAAAGGGAAATTACATCGTGTATGATTGCGATTCGGTGGTGTACGACGATTTCAACAATACGGTCGATACGCTGAAGTTTAAGATTAAGGAATACTACGAAACCGAATTCACCGACAACTCCGGACGAACGGCTATTCGTTTAGAGCGTTACAAAATGCCAGAAGGCACAACACAATGGCAGTTAAAGGATATTTGGTCGCTGGTAAAGACCGATAAGCAAGTTGAAAAAGTGGAAGAGGATGTGCGCATGCTGAAACTGCTTTTCCCTGTTAAGGAAAGTTTGGAGTGGGATATCAATGCATTAAACAATACCGGAAGTCGCACGGTGGCATACAAATCTGTTCACAAACCCTATTCGATTGAGGCATTTAGCTTTGATTCGACTGTAACAGTTGTGAATACCGATCCCGAAAATTTGGTGGAAGAATTTCGCGATACCGAAGTATTTGCGGCCAACAAGGGGATGGTATTTAAAAAATATGTGAACGTGAAGTATAAAACGCCGCCACAAACCGGAATTAAAAGCGGTGTGGTGTTTACCATGCAGGCGATTGAGTTTGGTAACGAATAGCCGCATCCTTTTTTACTTTTACAAAATCTGAGGTGAAAATACAGGACAAGGAAAAGTATCCTGTTTACGAGGTTGTAGATGCATTGCGCGAAGCCTTGCATGTGCACCGTAAAGTACTATTATCTGCTCCGCCTGGTGCCGGAAAAAGTACAATTCTGCCATTAGTACTTATTAACGAACCTTGGCTCGAAGGCAAGAAAATTATCGTGCTCGAACCGCGCCGGCTGGCGGCTCAGTCCATCGCCACACGCATGGCCGATTTGCTGGGCGAAGAGCCGGGTGAAACGGTTGGTTATCGCATTCGTTTCGCTACACGCATCTCGGCAAAAACGCGCATCGAAGTGGTTACAGAGGGCATCCTCACCCGCATGCTCCAAAGCGACAATGCACTCGAAGATGTGGGCCTGGTTATTTTCGACGAATTTCACGAACGCAATCTGCACGCCGATCTTGCCCTAGCGCTCTGCATAGAATCACAGCAGGTGGTTCGCGATGATTTGCGCATCCTCATCATGTCGGCCACGCTAAATCTTGAAGAGCTTCAACAGCGGCTCGAGGCCCCGGTTATCGAAAGTCGTGGCAGGCAATATCCGGTCGATGTACATTACCTCGGCTCCGCTGATGCGGCGTCTATAGCCGAAAGTCTGGCAATCCACACGGCATCCATCGTGAAAAAGCATCAGGGCGATGTATTGGCATTTCTTCCCGGTGAAGGTGAAATACGAAAAGCGGCCGAGTCGCTCGAAAGGAGTTTGCCCGATTTTGCGATTCATCCACTCTACGCACAATTGCCTTCCGGTGCACAACGAGCTGCAATATTACCCGATAGAAACGGAAGGCGGAAAATTGTGCTGGCCACATCAATTGCCGAAACAAGTCTTACCATCGAAGGCATTACCATTGTAATCGACAGTGGATTAGGGCGCAGCATGCGGTACGATCCCAATACAGGCATGTCGCAGTTATACACGTACAGCATTTCGCGCGATGCAGCCGATCAGCGTGCAGGACGTGCCGGGCGACTTAGTGCCGGTGTATGCTATCGTATGTGGAGTGCTGCCGACCAATTGCGGTTGGATGCTTTTCGC
The DNA here is from genome assembly GCA_947497195.1 of Bacteroidota bacterium. Classification (GTDB taxonomy): domain Bacteria; phylum Bacteroidota; class Bacteroidia; order M30B66; family M30B66; genus CAMCXT01. Next base: position 825 of record CANMGM010000149.1, on the reverse strand, counting down.
AAACCCGAAATTCACGAAGCCGATTTATGTCCGCTGGCACTCGAACTTGCAGCCTGGGGAATTGCGAATCCTTCGACATTGTTTTGGGTTGATGAACCTCCGCGTGGAAATTATGCTGCAGGCTGTGAGATTCTTGAGCAATTGGGAGCACTTCGCGAAGGCCGCATCACCTCACACGGCAAGGCACTGAATCAAATGCCTTGTCACCCGCGCATTGCGCAGCTTTTACACGGAGCCTCAGGCCTTTCACAAAAGCAGCTAGCCTGCGATATTGCGGCAGTGCTTGAGGAACGTGATCCGCTCGGAAAAGATGCAGGAATCGACCTCAACCTGCGCATCGAAGCTTTGCGCAGGGAGCGATCGCGGGGAGCGGTATCGCGGAAAATGCAGCGCATGGCAAAAGCAGCCGCCTCGTACCGCCAGATGCTGCAGGTGGAAGAAAGTAACGAAACCTACGATCCATTCGATACAGGATATCTACTGGCGCAAACGTATCCCGAGCGCATTGCCTCGGCCCGTCCGGGGAACAATGCACAATTCCAGCTGGCGAATGGAAGATTGGCGATGGCATCGCACCGCGACGATCTGGCGCACGAAGCCTGGTTGGCTGTTGCGCACCTCGATTTGCGCGAGGGCATGGGAAAGATATTCCTTGCCGCGCCACTCAATCCACAAGATTTGCGCGACTGGGTTAAATCGGTCGAAACGGTGCGCTGGGACAGCCGGACGAAGCAGTTGCTTACACAGGAAGAACTGCGTTTGGGTAACATACTGCTCCAGGCCAAACCTCTATCGAATCCCAAACCTGAACTGATCCAAAATGCG